>DATACF010000114.1:0-1816 GCA_036259235.1 Longimicrobium sp.
TAGGAAACGATGCTACCGTTTCCAACGCGGCGAAGCCCCTGGCGGACTCCGCGTCTCGCCCCCGCCCGATGCGGATCGCCGTCCCCTTCGCATTTCCCCCCGCCAGGGTCTTCGCCCTTCGGGCCCGCATCCCTCATGCAACCGCGCGTGAACGCGGGGGAGAACACCGTCGCCCACACCGGCGCCTGAGCCTTGCCTCAGCACGGGGCTTGCGTGCACATTGGCGCCGCCGCAGGCCTGGCCCGCGGCGCGCTTTTCCGTTTCCAACGCGTATAAATCCAACGAGGACATCATGGTGCAAACCGTCGCGGCCACCGCCGACGATCTGGCGCTGCTGGGGAGCGCCCCCGTGCGGGCCCTCCTCGACGAGGTGAAGGACGCCGTGCGCGTCTCCGAGGACGGCGCCTTCGAGCTGGTCGACGAGACCGCCCTCCGCGAGCGCGCCATCGACCGCCTGGTGCGCGCCGCCGTCTTCGGCGACGACGCGGACCTCCGCGACACCGCCCGCTGGCTGATCGGCCTGGCGGCGCGCGCAGTGGGGGTCGCCCCGGCGTCCATCCACGAGCTGTACATGGCCCGCGGCCGCGGCGAGGTGCACGGCTTCACCGTCCCCGCCGTCAACGTCCGCGGCGCGGCGTACGACACCGCCCGCGCCCTCTTCTCGTCCGCGCGCGACCTCGAGGTCGGCGCGCTGATCTGCGAGATCGCCCGCTCCGAGATCGGCTACACCGACCAGCGCCCGCACGAGTACGTGGCGGTGATGACCGCCGCGGCCGTGCGCGAGGGGTGGCGCGGCCCGCTCTTCATCCAGGGCGACCACTTCCAGCTCAACGCCAAGAAGTACAAGGCGGACCCGGAGGCCGAGACGCGCGCGGTCAAGGACCTGATCCGCGAGGCGCTCCACGCCGGCTACTACAACATCGACATCGACACCTCCACCCTCGTCGACCTCGCGCAGGACGGCCTCGACGCGCAGCAGGCGACCAACTACCGGCTCTCGGCCGAGCTGACGGCGTACGTCCGCCACTACGAGCCCGAGGGGGTCACCGTCTCCATCGGCGGCGAGATCGGCGAGGTGGGGACGGAGAACTCGACCCCCGAGGAGCTGCGCGCCTACATGGACGGCTACAACCGCGAGCTGGAGCGGCTGGGCCGGCGCGAGGGGAAGCCGGTGGCGGGGCTCTCGAAGATCTCGGTGCAGAGCGGCACCACCCACGGCGGCACCGTCCTCCCGGACGGGACCATCGCCGACGTGGCCATCGACTTCGAGACGCTGCGCAACCTCTCGGAGATCGCCCGGCGCGAGTACGGGCTCTCGGGGGCGGTGCAGCACGGCGCCAGCACCCTCCCGCAGAGCGCCTTCGGGAAGTTCCCCGACGTGGAGACGGCCGAGATCCACCTGGCCACCAACTTCCAGAACATCCTCTACGACCAGCTCCCGGCCGAGCTGCGCGAGCGGATGTACGAGCACTGCCGCCAGAACTTCCAGGACGAGCGGAAGGGGGGCGACACCGAGGAGCAGTTCATCTACAAGGCCCGCAAGAAGGCCCTCGGCGCCTTCAAGCGCGAGCTCTGGGAGCTCCCCGAGCCCGACCGCGAGCGGATCCGCGGCGTCCTCCGCGAGCAGTTCGACTTCCTCTTCCGCCAGCTCCGCGTGAACGGCACGTCGGACACCGTGCGCCGCATCGTCCCCCTCCCCGAGGTCCAGCGCAGCGGCCCGTCCGCCCTGCGGATGAAGGCGGCCGAGGACGACTGGGACCTGTCGGACTGAAGTTCGAGGGAACGACGGAGACGCAGCAAGGACGCCGCCCCCGCG
>DATACF010000115.1:0-4812 GCA_036259235.1 Longimicrobium sp.
CCCCCCCCCCCGAAGCTGTTCGAAATGTCCTCTTGACCGCCGCGCGGGGCGCCGTTAGCGTTCGTCCAGAGCGTGTCTTTCCCGAAGTCACCTTCACCCTGGACTCTCGATGAGTGCGGCCAGCCCGAAGCGGGTCCCTACCCCCGAGCACCCCGAAGAGCTTCTCCACATGCAACGGGAGCTGGCACGTCGCGGTATCGTGCTCCGGCTCCCGAACCCTCGCGCGCAGCGGGCGCCGCGCACCCGGCTGGAGATCGAAGGCGAACTCCTCAGCGAGGCCGTGATCCGGCTTCGTCGCGGCGGGTGAGGTACTACTTCTTCGACACCTCCGCCTTCGTCAAGGACTACGCGTACGAGCCCGGCTCGCGGCGGGTGGAGGACATGATCCGCAGCGCAGCGGCCGACCCGGACGCGTGCAGCGTCATCGTCTGCGAGCTTGTGCTCCCCGAGGCGTTTTCGGCGCTGGTGGGGATTACCGAGAAGCCGGACGCGGCGCGCCGGGGACTCAGCCGGCTCTCGCTCCACAGAGCGCTCTCGGACATGCGCGCCGACGTCCTCTCCGGCCGCCCGTACGCCATGGTGAGCGTCGGCGGAACCATGGAGCGGGCGGCCGACCTAGTCCTCGGGCACCGGCTGAAGGTGGGAGACTCGATCCAGCTCGCGGCAGCCCTCGCGGCGCGGAATGCGTCCACGCCCGGATCCGAGTTCTACCTGGCGAGCGCCGACGCCCGGCTGAACGCCGCGGCCGAGCGGGAGGCACTGCCCGTGATCGACCCGACCTGACGGAGGCTTGAGCATGATCTCGTGGCGCTTGAGCCTGCCCGAAGAGGTGTTCTCAGTGACATCGTGATCGTGGAAAGAGCCTTGAGCACCGTCCTCTACCACGAACACCCCTTGAGCGGAGTGGACCCATGCAGGCCGCACGCAGACCGCACGACGACGAAGACCTTCCCCCCGACCTCGCGCGTCTCAAGCGCCTGTGCGAGGCGAGCGGCGTGACGGTCCGGCTTCCTACGTTCGATCCGAACTGGGAGCTCCCCGAGCCCATTCCGCTCCCCGACGGCGTGTCGCTCAGCGACATCATCATCCGGAATCGCGGACGAGAGCCGTGAGGCACTACTTCCTGGATTCGTCCGCCGTCGTAAAGCTGTACGCTCTGGAGTCCGGGTCCGCGCACGTCCGCGACATCATGCGGAGCGCCGCGCGCGACGAGGTGGCGTGCCGTATCCTGGTCTGCGACCTCGTTCAGCCGGAAACGGCTTCCGCGCTGTACCAGATCGCGCACGGTCCGGGCGCGGCCAGCCGCGGGTTGAGCCACTCCGCGGCCCGGCGGGCGCTCGGGCACATGCTCCACGAGATCGGCGAAGTGTCCAGGTTCGTCCTGTTCGCGGCCAGCGACTGGGTGAGAGACGCGGCGCTCCTCGTCTGGAAGCATGGGCTCAAGGGGGCCGACGCCATCCACCTCGCGGCGGCGATGTTCGCCAAACGCGGAACTCCCCACTGGGAGGAGTTCTACTTCGTCACCTCCGATCGCAAGCTGGGCACCGCGGCGGCGGCGGAAGGGCTCACCGTCATCGACCCCTCCACGTCGCCACGCCGTGGAACTCGGGCGCCCTCACCCCCACTTCTCCAGGAAGCGCATCAGCGCGGCCTCCTCGGGATAGTAGCGCCCCGCGCGGTCTTCCGGGCGGGGCGATTCGCGCATGAAGGGGGCGATCGTCTTCCCCTCGAGGTAGCGGTCGAGGACGACGGGGTGGACGTACGCCGAGCGGCAGACGGCGGGGGTGTTCCCCAGCTCCGTGCTCACCAGCTTGCACGCCAGCACCACGTTCTTCTTCGCCTCGCGCGCATCGGCCGGCGGCCCCAGGTCGGCCTGGATGGTGGCGGCGCGCACCGTGCCCCCCCAGGTGCGGATGTCCTTGGAGGTGAAGCGCTCCCCCCCCAGGATCTCCCGGATGTAGGCGTTGACCTCGGAGGCCGTCACGTTGCGCGGCTTCCCGTCGTCGCCCACGTAGCGGAAGAGGCGGCGCCCGGGGAGCGCCAGGAGCTCTTCCACCACCTCCACCAGCGGCGTGTCGGCCACCACCTTCCGGGTGTCGATCGACTTCTTCCCCACGTAGCGGAAGAGGAGGTCGTTCCCCCGCACCTTGACGTGCTTCTTCTGCAGCGTGGCGATCCCGAAGGTCTTGTGGCGCACGGCGTATCTCTCGCTCCCCACGCGGAAGAAGCCGCGCCCGATCAGCCGCACCACCGTCGCCAGCACCCGCTCGCGGGTGAGCCCCTCCCCGCGCAGGTGCGCGTCGGTGGCCTCGCGGAGGCGCGGGAGGGCGCGGGCGTAGGGGAGGAGCTTGCGGTACTTCCGGCGCGACCCCTTCGCCAGGTGGTCGGCGTGGTAGCGGTACTGCTTCCGCCCCGCCGCGTCCGTCCCCGTGGCCTGCACCTTGGCGGCGGGGTCGGGCGAGATCCGCACGTCCGTCCACGCCGGGGGGATGGCCAGCGCGCGGATGCGCGCCAGCGCCGCCGACGCGCGGAGCGGCTTCCCGTCCACGCGCAGGTACGTGAACCCCGTCTCCGGCGTCCCGGCCCGCCGCCACCATCCCCGCGCCTCCGAATCCTTCGCCATGGGGCGCCAGGGGATACAAGGAGCGTTCCCGCGCCCGAAAACACGACGAAGCCCCCCGCCGTCACGGGCGAGGGGCTTCGGAGCCTCCGGCGGCGGGGGCGCGCGCCCCGGCTACGGATCGGGCTTCAGCATCCCGCTCTCCACCGCCGCCTCAAGCGGGGTGGGGACCGGGTAGTACGGCTCGCCCATCCGCTCGGCGACGCCGCGGATGCTGTCGGCGAGCCCATTGTAGCGGTCGACCGCCGCGTGCTTGCGGGCCACCACCTCCTGCCAGGCGCGGAGCTTCTCGTTCCGCTCGGCCACGTGGCCGTTGTAGCGGGTCAGGTCTTCGCGGTAGCGGACGTAGAGCTCGTGCGGGAGCGCCCCGTTGGTGGCGTAGCCGTTGTAGCGGCGCACGGCCCGCTGCTCGGCCTCCAGCTCCTCGTCCTCCACGCGGATCTCGTCGCGGAGCGAGTCGGCCTCCGCCCCGGTGCGCATGATCGCCGCCCCCGACTCGGCCAGCCGCCCGCGCAGCGACTTCAGCTCCGCCCGCTCGTCGCCATAGGCCGCCCACCGGTAGAGCTGCTCCGAGAGCTTCACCCCGCCGATGACGAGGAGGAGGAAAACGAGCGGATGGATGCGCCGGAGCATGGCGGCTCGGGATCGGGGAAGGCGAAGGGGCCACGGGAGATCGGCGGAGTGCCGCACGCGCCGCGGCCGCCCCGAAAGATGCCGAAACCGCCCCGTCTCCGCAACGCCCCGGGGGACCGGACGCCGAAAGGGCGAGGCGAAGCCGCCGGAACGCGCCCCGAAGCGCCGAAAACACATGCTTCCGCGGCACGGAAAGTGCTGATACCACAAGGTCTTACCGGGCGTGAGGTTCGCGACCGGCAGAGGCGGAAACCGAGCCAGGAGGAAACGCGATGCAGCCCACCCGGAGACGTCCCCCACCCCCCTGGGAACGCGGCACGCAGGCCCCCCGCCACCCGGTCGGCCGGACGCCGCGGCGCTTCGCCGACGACGCCGCGGCGCCGGTGCGCTACCGCCGCGCGTACGATGGCGCCGGCGACCGGCGCGTCAACGAAGGGGTTCGCCTCCCGCGCCGGCGCGGCTCGACGTTCGACCGGCTCCGCCGCCACCCGGTGCGCCACGGCGTCATGGGGCTCACCATCGTCGGGACGGCGGCGCCGCTGGCGGTCGCGCGGCACAACGCCATGCGCGTCGACCCCAGCCACGAGCAGCAGCTCACGCACATCCCGCGGGTCACCGTCTCCGACCAGGCCGTCGGGCAGGCGTGGCGCCAGGCCGCCACCGAGATCGCCACCGAGAAGACCTCGGCGCGCGACACGGTGATCCAGGAGAAGGTCGAGCGCTACAAGGAGCTCGGCCTCACCCCCGAGCTCGCGGGGAACATCTACGACATCGCCCTCCGCGAGGACATCGACGTCGACGTCGCCTTCGGGCTGGTGCGCACCGAGAGCGAGTTCAAGGACAAGGCCACCAGCCACGTGGGCGCCGTCGGCCTCACGCAGCTCATGCCGGCCACGGCGCGCTACCTCAAGAAGGGCGTCACCGTCCAGGAGCTCCGCGACTCGGAGACCAACCTGTCGATCGGCTTCAAGTACCTGCGCGAGCTGATCGACAAGTACGACGGCGACGAGCGGCTGGCGCTGCTGGCGTACAACCGCGGGCCGGGGACGGTCGACCGGGTGCTCAAGCGGGGCGGCGACCCCGACAACGGGTACGCCGAGGCCGTCATCACCGGCGAGGGCGTGCACCGCTGAGTCTTTCGGCGGCGGTGGTGCCGCGATGACGAGAGGCGGACCGGGCTCTGGTGAGCCGGGTCCGCTTCTTCGTTTCGGCGGCTCTGGTTGAACGGCGAACGGCAACGGCAACGACGTCGTTGGGCATGTCCCCGCTGCGCGGGGCCGGGCTGCGGGCCGCGTAGGAAACGATACTACCGTTTCCAACGCGGCGAAGCCCCTGGCGGACTCCATGGCGCACTGTCGCCCGATGCGGATCGCGGTCTCCTTCGCATTCCCCCCCGCCAGGGTCTTCGCCCTCCGGGCCCGCATCCCTCATGCAACGTCGCAGGCGGCGTCGGCGGCGGGGCGCGGGAGGCGGGCGGCGGGCGGCGGCGTGGAGAAGAGCTCGAAAGCCGCGGATCGGGATGAAGTTCTCCCCTCACCACGCTCGCCCACTGCGTGCGG
>DATACF010000116.1:0-3575 GCA_036259235.1 Longimicrobium sp.
GGGCGAGGAGGGCCAGGACGGCCCCCGCGCACCCGCCGACGACGTCGAGCCGCTCGTCGCGGTCGATCCGCGCGTCGGTGAAGAGCGCGGCGGCCTCGCCGGCGTCGCGGACGGTCTCCGGCGACTCCAGCCACTCGCCGATCCGCACCAGCCCGTAGACGTACCCGCCGAGCCCGATCATCCCGCCCAGCGGGAGCACGGTCTCGGCCGCCTTCGCCGGGTCGCGGACCAGCGCCACGAGGGTGCGGCGCAGGGGAGCGGCGGCGCGGAGGGCGAGGTCGCGGTGCGCGTCGGCGCCGCGGAGGCGGGCGTGCGCCGCCAGGAAGAGCGCCACTCCCAGCGTCCCGTCGTAGAGGTGGAACGACGGGCGGCTCCGGCCCGGGAGGGGCCACGCCACCCCGGTCGCCGTCTCCACCGCGGCGGCGGCGACGCACGCGGCCAGCCGGTCCGCGTGCGCCACGAAGGCGTCGCGGTCTCCGGCGGCGGAGAGGGGGTCCTGTCGTTCCGCCACGGGGGCGTCGGCTTGCAGGAGCACGCGGGCTTCGGCGGCAGGGGGTGCGGCGCCCGGTTCTGGACACAACCGTTAGGCGCCACGGTGCGTTTGGTGCGGGGGGCCCGGTGGCAACCGCTGTGCCCGGGACGGGGCCAGAATTCAAATCGAATGTCCCGGCGAATTTGCGATTTTTCGCCCCTTCACCCCGCTACCCGCCGATAGCGCCAGGGCTCTATTCGATGGAGACCGGGCGCGCTCGATCTACCGCACCGAGTGGTAAATCCGCACCCAACAAGGCGTCCCTGGTTAGCGTAAGCACTCCAAAGGAGCGAGAGGAGCGGCGGGAGAAGTCACATTTTGGGAAAAAACCGGAAAAAGCCCGACCGGGCGCGGAGACGGGGCTCGGTCAGCTCTATCCGATCCCAAAGAGCCACAACACGCAAAAGATGGACGAGCCGCGCCACGGAGGGCCGGGAGCGCGGCGGCGGGAGGAGACCGCAGGGCGGCGTGGCCTCCCCTTTCGCTGAATCGGCCGTGCGGGGAGACTCATATCGGATGCCGCGTCGGATCGCGCAATCGATCTCGCCCACGATCGGTGTCTCGTGCTCGCCAGGCCATGCCAACTGCGTGATCGGGGGATGTGGAGCAGAGGCCGGCTTCCGCGCCGACCCCCTGATCACGTAGTTTGCGATGCTTGAAGGGCGGTCAGAGGAAGGACCGAAGGGGTCTCTTCGGAAAAATTTCGATCCTCATCTCCGCCTATGGTTCCACGGTGGAAGGCGGGCGTTCCTCTCCCGGATGCGACTGCCTCTTTAGCGCCTGCTCTGCACATTTCGTCCAGGGAACGGGTTTACGCGAAAGATGCGGAGATGCACGCCGGCCGGGAGAACCGGTGCCGGGCGCGGGGTTCCGGGGGAAACGCGCGCGGTGTATACAGGGCCCGTCCAATCGCCAGCCTTGACTTTGATTCGATCGTGCTCTTTTATGCACATTGGCCGGAACGGGTAGGGCAATCCCTTCCCCTGCCGCTCCGGCCGGCCCCTCCCACAACGAGAGACCTCGTCATTCTCCGGTTCCGCGCTGCGGGCCGCCGGAGTGCGTCGTCGTCTCCCCCGGGTGCGGAGCCAGGCGCGAAAGAGGCGTCGCCCGCCCGGCCGGGGCGTGCGCCGCCGGCGTCACCGGACGGACATAACGTGCCCGGCCGCCTTCGATGACCTGCTTGCGGGAGAGGCCCGGCGCCTCGGCCGCGGGCGTTTGGACGGACCTCCTGGGAAGACGCCTGGACGTGGACACGAGACGGGACGGCCGCGGGGACGCGCCCGCGGAGTGGGACGAGGGCGGCGCGACGGTGCTGGTGCTCGACGCGCGCCCGGCGCGCCGGGCGCGGGTGGCGGGTGCGCTGGCGGAGCTCGCGGTGGAGTGCGTCGACGACCCCGGCGCCCTCTGCGCCCGCGCGCGCGGGTGCGTGGCCGCCGTGGCGCTGGAAGAGCCCGGGGGCGCCCCCCCGGTGCTGGAGGCGGTGCGGGCGCTCCAGCGGCGCGGGTGCGGCGTGGTGTGCTACGGCGACGGCGCCGACGGCTGGGCGGTGGGGGTGCAGTGCCGCCCCCTCCTGGCCGGCGCCGCGCAGCTCCTCGACAGCGCCGGGCGCGGCTTCGCGGCCGCCCTGGCCGCGCGCGTCGGCGAGCTCCACCGCGCCCTCGGCCGCCGGCGCGAGGAGGAGCGCCGCGTCCCGCGGCTGATGCGCGCGGTGGGGATGGAGGGGGCCAGCCCTCCGCTCCTGGCCGCCTTCCGCTGGGCGCTCCGCGCGGCGGCCCTCAGCGACGTCCCCGCCCTCCTCCTGGGCGAGACGGGGACGGGGAAGGAGCTCCTGGCGCGCGCCCTCCACCAGCTCGACCCCAAGCGGCGGAACGGGCCCTTCGTGGCCGTCAACTGCGCCGCCATCTCCCCCGGCGTGGCCGAGAGCGAGCTCTTCGGACACCGGCGGGGGGCGTTCACCGGGGCGCAGCACGAGCGCCGGGGGCTGGTGCGGGCGGCCCACGGAGGGGTCCTCTTCCTCGACGAGGTGGGCGAGCTCGACGAGGCGCTCCAGGGGAAGCTCCTCCGCGTCCTCCAGCAGGGGCGGGTGCTGGCGGTGGGCGAGGACCGCGAGGTCCCGGTGGACGTGCGCGTGGTGGCGGCCACCAACCGCGACCTCGACGAGATGGTGCGCCGCCGGAGCTTCCGCGCCGACCTCTTCCACCGCCTCAACGTCCTGGCCGCGCGCCTCCCGTCGCTCCGCGAGCGGCCGGAGGACGTGGAGCCGCTGGTGCTGCACTTCGTCGAGAAGCACGGGGGCGCCGCGGCGCCGCGGGGGGCGAGCGCGCCCTTCGTCGACGCCCTCCGCCAGGTGGCGCTCCCGGGGAACGTGCGCCAGCTGGAGAACCTCGTCCGCCGCATCCTGGCCGCCCGCGACGGCGACGACCGCCCCCTCGACCTCGCCGACCTCCCCCCCGAGATCCTCCGCGCCCTCGCCGAGCCCGCCCCCGCCCCCGATTCCGACGCGGGTCCTCCCGACCCTCCGCGCGACGCGGGCGGCCCGCCGCCGCCGCCGGGCGCGGCGATGGACCCCGGGAGCGTGCTGGCCGCCCACGGGTGGAGCCTGGCGCGCTCGCTGGAGTACTGCGAGGCGCTCCTGATGCAGGCCGCGCTCTCCGCCTCGGACGGCAACCAGTCGCGCGCCGCCCGCCTCCTCGGCATCACCTCGCGCAGCGTCTACAACAAGGTCCGCAAGCACCGCCTGGGGGGCTGAGCGCGCCCCCCGCCCCTTCCCTCCCTCCCGGCGCTCCCTCCTTCCGTCCGCGCCGTCTCTCTTTCGAACCGGGTCTTGACGCCGCTCCCTCCCGCGCGCGACCATCATGGGGCGGCCCACCGCGTACGTTTGGACAAATTGTACCATGTTTACGTCGAGGGTGCCGGACGGCTCCCGCCCCTGTTTCCATCCCTGCGGAGGCTCGATGACGAGGCGTTTCGCGGTCGTGACGAGCGGCCTCGCGGCGGCGTGCCTGCTCCTGGGGCGACCCTCGGCGCTGGAGGCGCAGACGCT
>DATACF010000117.1:0-1633 GCA_036259235.1 Longimicrobium sp.
CACAAGTGCCGGGCCCGCGTTTTCGGTTCGCAGCGAAGATCGTCAGTAGTTCGAATCCACTTCCAGCGTGTAGCTCCCCGAGCCCGCCGTCACCGAGTTGACGCGGACGACGTACTCGCCGTCGTACGGGAGGGTGAAGGAGATGCGCGAGTCGCGGCCGCCGGCGCCGTCGTCGTCGCGGACGAGGGCGGTCTCGATGCCGTGGCGGCCGCCCTCGGTGCCGAGGACGAGGTAGGCGTCGAAGTCGGTGGAGCGCAGCGTCAGCGTCACCCGCTCGCCGCGGCGCCCCTCGTAGCGGTAGAGGTGGAAGAAGGCGCCGTTGTCGAGCGTGGGGTCGCCCGAGGAGAGCCGCCCGCGCACCGTGCGGCCGGCGCGCAGGGTGCCGCCGCGGCCGGTGTCGTAGTCGCCGCGGTCGTCGCGGTCGCGGTAGACGCCGTTGGGGTTCTGGTACACGCCCGAGCCCGAGTAGCCGCCCTGCCGGTCGCTGGAGCGCACGTCGAGCGTGTACTCGCCCGAGGCGGGGAGCACCGAGTTGACGCGGATCACGTACTCGCCGTCGTTGGGGAGGGTGTAGACGATCCGCGAGTTCCGGTCGTCGCCGCCGTCGTCGTCGCGCATCAGCGCCGTCTCGACGCCGTGGCGCCCGCCCGGCGTCCCGATCACCAGGTAGGCGTCGAAGTCGCTCGAGCGCAGGTCGACCGTGAGGCGCTCGCCGCGGCGCCCCTCGTAGCGGTAGAGGTGGAAGAACGCGCCGTTGTCGAGCGTCGCGTCGCCCTGCTCCAGCCGGTCGCGGACCGGGCGGCCGGGCGTCACCCACCCGTCGCGGCCGCCCGAGGGATAGCGGTCGACCTGGTCTCGGTCGTACCACCCGCCGCCGCCGCCCGAGCTCCGGCGCCCGCCGACGAGGGTGAGCGTGTACGGGCCCGTGTCCTCGCTCAGCGAGTTGGCGCGGATCACGTACGTCCCGTCCTCGGGGAGGCGGTACTCGAGGCGCGAGTCGGTGCCGTTGCCGCCGTCGTCGTCGGTCGCCAGCTCCTCGTAGCGCCCGCGGCGGACCACGCCGAGGTGGAGGAAGGCGTCGAAGGCGCGCGAGTCCATCGAGACGATCACCGTCTCGCCGCGGCGCCCCTCGAAGACCCAGTCGTCGTAGTAGGTGTCGTCGCGGAGGCGCGGGTCGTCGGTCGAGAGCGCGCCGCGGGTGAGCTCGCCGGGGACGATGGTGCGCTGCGCGGCGGCCGGGCCGGCGCACAGCGCGGCGGCCGCCAGGGGGGCCAGGAGCCACTTCTTCATCTTGGGGACTCGGGAAAGCGGGTGGAGCGGGGAAGGGGAAGGAACATCTGATAGATGAGACGGACGGAAATCTCGTCTCCCCCCGCGCGATCCGCAACACCACCGTTCGGCGCCGTCGCGTGAGGTCCGCCTCCCTTGTGCGCGTCGGGGAGGGGCGGCAGAATTGAGGCGCGGGGACCACCACCCGCGTCCTCCCGAACCGCCCCGCCCGCATGCCCCGCACCCGCCTCGCCGCGCTCCTCGCCCTCCTCCTCGCCGCCGCGCCCGCGGCCGCGCAGGACCGCGCGTCCGCCGCGGAGTGGGTGGCCGAGGCCGACCGCGTGCAGGGCACCGACCCCGCGGC
>DATACF010000118.1:0-7907 GCA_036259235.1 Longimicrobium sp.
CCCCCCCCCCCCCTTTCCGATTCCGATCTCCTCGAGACCGCCGTCAGTCCAGCGGCTTCGACTGGCCGAGCATGGCGCGGAGCTGGTGCTCGTCGTACTCGTGCACCTGCCTCTCGGCGTCGGCCTCGTCGCCGGGGCGCACCACGTAGCGCGGGCGCACCGTGGGGTCCGACAGGCAGTTGAAGACGATGGCCGGGCGCTCCGGGAAGCCGAAGCGCCCGCTGGAGGCGAACGCCTCCCAGGTGACCAGGTTCTCGTCGGTGAAGGTGTGGCTCATCTCGTCTCCTCGCTCCTCCCCACCCGTTCCACTCGATCGGTCTCCCTCGAAATCGACCCGCGTCCGAGAGGCGCGTCCCTACAAGGACCGGGCCGGACGAGGCTCAGTGCCTGAGCCCCGCCGCCGTGGCGAACTCCTCGAACTCCTTCCGCTGCTCGTCGGAGAGGTTGTCGGGGATGTCGACGGTGACGCGGACGTACTGGTCGCCGCGGCGGCCGCCCTTCTCGATCCCCTGCCCCTTGATGCGGAACTTGGTCCCGTTCTGCGTCCCCGGGGGGATGCGGAGGACCACGTGCTGCCCGTCGATCGTGCGGACCTTGATCTTCGACCCCAGCACCGCCTGGGCCACGTTGATCGGCACCCTGCACTCCACGTCGAGCCCCTCGCGGGTGAAGAAGCGCTCGGGAGAGACGCGGAAGGTGATCAGGAGGTCGCCCGGCGGGCCGCCGCGCTCCCCCTTCTCGCCCTGCCCCGAGAGGCGGAGCCTGGAGCCGTTGTCGACCCCCGCGGGGACGGTGACGTTGACCGTGCGCTGCTGGCGGAGCTGCCCCTGCCCGTTGCAGTTCTCGCAGGGCTCCTGCGGCACCTTCCCCTTCCCCAGGCAGTTGGGGCACGGCCGCGTGACCCCGAAGCCCCCCTGCCCGAAGGTGATCGTCCCCGCCCCCTTGCACTCGGGGCAGGTGACGACCGGCGTCCCCGGCTTCGCCCCCGTCCCCACGCACACCGGGCAGTCCTCGGTGACGGGGAGGGTGACGGAGACCGACCCGCCGCGCGCCGCGGTGCGGAAGGGGATCTCGACCGTGTACTCGATGTTCTCGCCCCGCTGCGGCCCCGTGCGCGTGGCCCCGCCCGGCGCGCCCCCGGCGCGCCCGCGGCCGAAGATGGAGCCGAAGATGTCGCCCAGCCCGCCACCCAGGTCGAGGTCCTCGAAGGTGAAGGTCTGCGCCCCGCCCCCCGCGCCGCCGGGGCGCGCGCCCCCCGCGCCCGGGCGGAAGCCGCCCAGGCCGCCGAAGGCGCCCAGCTTGCGCATCTGGTCGTACTGCTTGCGCTTCCCCTCGTCGGAGAGGACGGAGTACGCCTCCGAGACCTCCTTGAACTTCTCGGCCGCCGCCGGGTTGTTGGCGTTGGCGTCGGGGTGGTACTGCTTGGCGAGCTTGCGGTACGCCTTCTTGATGTCGTCCGCGCTGGCCGTCTCGGGGACGCCCAGGAGGCGGTAGTAGTCCTTGGTCTGTGTCGCCATCGCCATGGTGTGTCGCGGTCTTTCCGGGAAGGACGCCGGGCGCCGCCCCGGCGGCGCGCGTCAGCCGTGCTTCTTGACCACCACGCGCGCCGGGCGCAGGAGGACGCCCTTGAAGCGGTACCCCTTCTGGTACACCTGGGCGACGGTGTCGTCCTCGGCCTCGCTCTCGGCCGGCACGGTGGTCAGCGCCTCGTGCACCGTGGGGTCGAAGGGCTTCCCCGCCGCGTCGTCGATGGTCTCGAGCCCCGCCGCCTCGAAGGCGCGGAGGAACTTCTTCTCGACCATCTCGGCGCCCTCGTGGAGCGCCGTCGACGCGGTGGTCGCCGGGTCGAAGTCGGCGATCCGCTGGAGGTCGTCAAGCGGCTCCAGGAGCCGCTCCAGGAGCTGCGCCTGCGCCCGCACCCACACCTCGGTGCGCTCGCGCTCCACGCGCTTCCGGTAGTTGTCGAACTCGGCCGCCAGCCGCTGGAGCTGCTCGCGGGGGACGGTCTGCCCGCCCCCCGTCTGCGCCTCGCCGCCGCCCTGCGCGGGGGCCGCCTCGGCCGCCGGCGCGTCCTGCGCCTGCGTCGCGCCGTTCCCCCCCGCGTGCCCGTTCGCCTTCCCGTTGGCGCCTTCCGGCGCCCCGGCCTCCGCGCCCTCCGCGGCGCCGTTGCCGCCCTCGTTCTGCTTCTTCGGATCCGCCATCGATCGAAAGGCCCTTCCGGGTGAACTGAAAAAGGAGTCGCGCCCCGCCCGCGCGGAGCCAACCGTCGCAACTTAAGCCAAACAACGGTTTGGGCAATCGCGGTGCCACCCGAAGCCGCCGAAATGGCAGTCGTCCAACCCAAGTGCGTGAGTGCGTTAGCGGCTTTCCTCGCGCGCCGACGGGTCCCGCCCAGTCCACGAAGGCGGACTTCGCGCCGTTGTTGCTGCGGTTTCAACCGCCGCGCCACACCCGCCCTCGCGCCGTCCCCTCCCCCGCCCCTCCTGATCCCCCGCACTCACGCACTCGCAGTTCCGATCCTCGCCTCCAGCCACGCCGTGAGGTCGGCGATCGGGCGGGCGCGGCCGGCTTCGTTGAGCGACTCGTGGCGGAAGCCGTCGTAGCGGTGGACGGTGACGTCGCCCGTCAGCCCCTCGGCGAAGCGGTGCGTGGCGCCGGCCTGGACGACGGTGTCGGCGCCCGAGACCAGGAAGAGGAGCGGGTGCCCGAAGCGGCCGCGCTCGGCGAAGGCGTGGCCGATGTGCGCCATGAGCTCGGTGTAGAGCCGCGGCGTGATCCTGGTGTGCACCAGCGGGTCCTCGCGGTACGAGCGGACGTACGCGGGGTCGCTGGAGAGCTCGGCCGGGTCGATCTCGTTGGAGAGCGGGAGCTTCGGGAGGACGCGGGTGAGCACCCCCGCCATCGCCACCTTCCACCGCGGCGCCTTCACCGCCACCCCCAGGAGCGGCGACGAGAGGACGGCCCCCGCCAGCGGCGCCTCCGGGTGCGTCTGCAGCCACCGGATGGAGACCAGCCCCCCCAGCGAGTGGCCCAGGAGGAAGACGGGAACGGGCGCGGGAAGTTTCAGCGCCACGTGGCGGCGGAACGCCTCGACGTCCTCCACCAGCTGCTCGAAGCGCGGCGTGTAGGCGCGCGCGCCCCCCGAGCGCCCGTGCCCGCGCAGGTCGAGCGCGAAGACGGCGACGCCCCGCGCCGAGAGCGCGCGGGCCAGGGCGGCGTAGCGGCCCCCGTGCTCGCCCAGGCCGTGGACGACGAGGAGGGCGGCGCGCGGCGCGGCCGGCGTCCAGGCGCGGTAGGCCAGCCGGAGGCCGTCGGGGGCGAGGAAGTCGCCGTCGGTTTCCGGGGGCGGGGAGGTCACGCGCCTAGCGCGCTCCCTTCCGCTGCAGGTCGAGGGTGCGGAAGGACCTGAGGTAGACGATCAGCGACCAGACGGTGAGGATCACCGCGATGGCGAGCGTCCCGGCCGCGAAGACCCAGTGGAAGGGCTCCCAGAAGCCGTTCCAGAACGACGAGTCCCACCCCCGTTCGTCGGCCGCCGTCTGGAGGGCGTACCAGAAGATGACGGCCCCGGTGGTGATGTTCTGGAAGACCGCCTTGAGCTTCCCCGCGCTCCCCGCCGCCAGGACGATCCCCCGCCGCGCCGCCCAGCCGCGGAAGACGGTGATGAAGAGCTCGCGCCCGAAGACGACGACGAGGATCCAGAGCGGGAGCGTCCCCCCGAACCAGGGGAAGGGCGTCCCCGGCTCCATCCCGTGCGAGAGGAGGTAGAAGGGGATGAACGTCGCCGCCAGGAGGAGCTTGTCGGCGAGCGGGTCGGCCAGCTTCCCGAAGTCGGTGATCAGGTTCCGGCTCCGCGCCAGCCGCCCGTCGACCATGTCGGAGAAGGCGGCCACCAGGAAGAGGAGGAAGGCCAGGATGCGGGCCGTGAACGACTCGTGGAGGACGAGCGGCGCCACCACCAGGGCCAGGACGATCCGGCCCAGGGTGATGGCGTTGGGGAGGTTGAGGGTGGCCATGGGGCGCGCCCGGGTCAGCTCAAGGCCTTGATGACCAGCTTGCTGACCGCCTTCAGCGTGTCGAACACCCCGATCCCGCGCACCCCCACGGCCTCGTAGTACGGCACCCGGTTGGGGTTGAGCTGGCTCTCGAGCTCCTGGAGCGACGAGATGTTGGGGAGGTCGCGCTTGTTGTACTGGATGACGAAGGGGATCTCGCGGAGGTCGAGGCCGTACTCGGCCAGGTTCTCGTAAAGGTTGTGCATCGACTCGATGTTGGCGTCGAGGCGCTCGACCTGGCTGTCGGCCACGAACACCACCCCGTCGACCCCCTTGAGGATGAGCTTGCGGGAGGCGTTGTAGTACACCTGCCCGGGGACCGTGTACAGGTGGAAGCGCGTCTTGAAGCCTCGGATGGCGCCCAGGTCGACGGGGAGGAAGTCGAAGAAGAGGGTCCGCTCGGTCTCGGTGGCCAGCGAGATCAGCTTCCCCCGGGTGTTGGGGGCGACCTTCTCGTAGATGTACTCGAGGTTCGTCGTCTTCCCGCAGAGGCCCGGGCCGTAGTAGACGATCTTGCAGTTGATCTCGCGCGAGGCGTAGTTGATCATCGACATGGGAGACGCCCTTTCAGAGATCGCCGAAGAGGCGGTCGATCTCGTCCTCCGCCTCTTCGGCGAAGCCGGTCTCCATGCGAGCGGCCGGCGCGGTGGCCGAGCGCTCGAACATCTCGCGGAAGATCTCGGCCAGCTCCCTGACCACTCCCTTCGTCTTGATGCGGATCATCCCCAGGGTCGTGCGGTTGTCGAAGAGCACCACCAGGATCACCCGGCGGGCCACGTCGGCCAGGTACATCGACTCCTTCTCGCCCTGGTGGAAGAGCGAGGAGAACTCGTTCTCGCCGATCATGGAGGCGAGCTGGTCGTTGGCCGAGAAGTCGGCGGCCGCCAGCGAGGCGAACGCGGTGGTGTCGAAGTCGGGCTTCTCCCCCGCCGTGGTCACCAGCTGCCCCGTGCGGTCGACGAGGAGGGTGCACCGGGCGTTGGAGTCGAAGAGGAAGCCCTGGAGGAGGCGGTCGATGCGCTGGACGTCGCGCTCCTCGAAGCTCCAGCTGGAGGCGCCGCCGGCCATCAGGCGACCTCCGTGGCGGCGCGGGCCGAGAGCCCCTCTTCCAGCCGCGCCAGCACCGCCGCCGCGCGCTTGCGCAGGAGCGGACGGGGCTCCCACGCCAGGAAGTCGCGGAGCAGCAGGATGGTGTCGACGGAGGCCGCGTGGCCGCCCAGGTACTCGAGGGCGGCGAGGCGGCGCAGCGGGTGCGGCGAGAAGAGGTCGCGCCGGCTGCGGCTGATCTGGTCGCGCACCAGCAGGACGCCGAGCGCGGCCACGGCCGCGACGGCGAGCACGGTGAACGCCGTGGTTCGCAGGACTTGCTTGCTCTCCATGGACACGGATGGGAGGAGCGTCGGTTTGGACGTCGGCGCGAACAAACTAACGGTCTCGCGCCGAAAAAGAAAATGCCGGCCCCAAGCCCATGCGAACGCCGCGCCACGGCGGGGGAAACGGCGAGAGAAAGACGCGTGGTGGTCGGACGTGAACGACGCGGAGAAGGGCCCGGGTGCGCGGCGCGGGCATCGTCGGCCCTCACCCCCCGGCCCCCTCTCCCAACCCCTGGGGACCCCTGGGAGAGGGGGAGAACTTCAGCGTGAGAGGCGAGCTTTCATCGCATGCGGCGGGCTCCGCGCGCCCCCTCCCCCGGCCCCTCCCCCCGCACGCAGTGGGCGTGCGTGGTGAGGGGAGAACGGCGGCGCGCGGTGCGGACGGCGGCGTGGAGGGGAGCCCCGGGCGGGGCCCTCCCCCGGCTCGCTTAGAGGCTCGCCACCCTCTCCCGTTCCTGGAGAGGGGCCGGCGCGCGAGGCGGGCGGAGGCGTGGGGGAAAGCCGGTAAATCGCGGATCGGTATGAAGTTCTCCCCTCCCTGGCGAAGCGGGGGAGGGGCCGGGGGTGGGGGCCGCCGCGGCGGAGGAATGCGACGTCGGCCAGCCACACGCGCAGGAGACGGCGCCGCCTGCGACGTTGCATGAGGGATGCGGGCCCGAAGGGCGAAGACCCTGGCGGGGGAGAATGCGAAGGGGATCGCGATCGTGAGGCGATGCGGCGGCCGCGTGGAGTCCGCCAGGGGCTTCGCCGCGTTGGAAACGGTAGTATCGTTTCCTACGCGGCCCGCAGCCCGGCCCCGCGCAGCGGGGACATGCCCAAAGCCGTCGTTGCAGTTGCCGTAAGCCGTTGCCGTTCCCACGAAGACGAGCCCCCCGGCGGAACAGGACGCTCGCGCCGGGGGGCTCGTTCTTCCGTCAGGCCGAACCGCGCTACAGCTCGCGGCGGTTGGCGAAGGACTCGGCGATGGTGACGCCATCGGCGTACTCGAGGTCGCCGCCGACGGGGAGACCCCGCGCGATCCGCGTCACCCGCACGCCCAGCGGCGACATCAGCTTGCGGAGGTAGAGCGCCGTGGCCTCGCCCTCGACGCTGGGATTCGTCGCCAGCACCACCTCGGTGACCGCGCCGCCGCCGACACGACGCATCAGAGGCTCGACGTTCAGCTCCGAGGGCCCGATCCCGTCGAGCGGCGACAACCGTCCGCCCAGCACGTGATACAGGCCCCGGTACTCGCCCGTGCGCTCGATGGCCATGATGTCGCTGGCCTCCTCGACGACGCACACGGTGGCCGGGTCGCGGCGGGGAGAGGCGCAGATGGCGCAGGGGCTGGCCTCGGTGAGGTTCCCGCACTCGGTGCACGGCCGCACCTTCTCGCGCACCGTCAGGATGGCGCGCGCCAGCCGCTGGGCGTCGTCGGACGGCGCCTTGAGCAGATGGAACGCGAGCCGGAGCGCCGTCTTCCGGCCGATGCCGGGGAGGCGCGCCAGCTCGCCGGTGAGGTCGTCGATGGCGGACAAGCGTCAGAGCTCGGGGAGGGAGAACGGCATGGGGAAGCCGCCGGAGAGCTTGCGCATCTCCTCCTCGTAGAGCTGCTGGGCGCGGTTCTGCGCCTCGGAGACGGCGGCCAGGACCAGGTCCTCCAGCATCTCGACGTCGCCGCTCTGGACGACGGTGGGCTCGATCTTGATCGCGCGGATCTTCCCGCGCCCGTCGGCGGTGGCGGTGACCATCCCGCCGCCGCTGGAGCAGGAGACGGTCCGCTGGCCGAGCTCGGTCTGAAGCTGGGAAAGACGGGCCTGCACCTGCTGACCCATCTGGAGAAGCTGCTGCAAGTTGTTGTTCATCACTCTGGCTCTGTGCCGCGGTTCAGTCCGGTCGGCCCGGAAAATAGGGATGCGCGCTCCCCGGCCGCAACCCGCCACCGCATGGGCGGGAAGCGCCGGAACGCGCGCTCAGTCAACGAGTTCCAGGTCCCACGCTTGTACCGCGGCGCGCAGCACCGGTTCCCCTTCCATCATCCGCTCCAGCCGGTCGCGCCGGGCGCTGTCGGCGGTGATGGCGGCGGCGGCGGCGCCGGTGGCGACGGCCAGGGCGACGGGGCCGCCCCCCAGCCGCCGCGCCAGGGCGTCCTCGAGCGCGCGCTTCGCGGTGGGGTGCGAGATCTTCTCGTACGCCGGGTGCCCGGCGGGGAACTCCAGCCGGACGGTGCGCCCCTCGCACGAGATCCGCGCGGCGCGCATCATCAGCCCCATCCCCTGCTGGAGCCCGTCGCCCTCGGCCAGGATCAGCCCCCACGCCCGCCGCAGCCGCGCCGGGTCGATGGGCCCTCCCGCGGCCGCGGGCGCCTCGTCGCGCGCGGGCGTGGGAGGGCCCATCGACCCGGCGCGGCTGCGGCGGGCGTGGGGGCTGATCCTGGCCGAGGGCGACGGGCTCCAGCAGGGGATGGGGCTGATGATGCGCGCCGCGCGGATCTCGTGCG
>DATACF010000119.1:0-2512 GCA_036259235.1 Longimicrobium sp.
AACGTCGCCCATGCCGAGATCCAGGCGACGTTATAGGGCGAATCGAGCCACACGAGCGGCGACGCCGCGGTCGGATCGCCGATCACCAGGCCGCGGATCATGTAGCCGGAGCCGACGAGTTCATCCGCATCATGGAGCCCCGCGAGTGGGCGGGGTACGGGACGCGGGGGGTCACCACCCCGGCGCGCCGCTCGGTGCGGGTGATGGGGTACGCCCAGCACCCGGGGGGCGTGGCCTCGGTCGAGATCGACGGGCGGCCGGCGGCCATCGCGCGCGAGGCCACGGGGAACGTGCGCTTCGTCGGCTTCGTCGCCGCCGACTCGGGCTCGCGCGAGGTGGCCGTCACCGTGCGCGGGCAGAGCGGGCTCCCGGTGGTGCGGCACTTCCCCCTGAACGGCGACCCCGCCGCGCGTCCCTTCGCCTCGCGCGAGGAGCCGTGGACCCCCTCGGCCGGTTTCCGCGGGAAGCGGTGGGCGGTGGTGGTGGGGGTGAGCGCCTACCAGGACAGCACCATCCGCCCCCTGCGCTTCGCCGACGACGACGCGCAGGCCTTCTACGAGTTCCTCCGCTCGCCGCGGGCGGGGGGCGGCGGCTTCGCCGAGGAGAACGTCAAGCTCCTCCTGAACGAGGGCGCCACCTTCGCGGAGGTGCGCACCGCCCTGATGTCGTTCCTCCGCCAGGCCACCCCGGAAGACCAGGTCGTCATCTACTTCGCCGGCCACGGCGAGCCCGACCCCCTCCGCCCCGGCGACCTGTACCTCCTCACCCACGACACGCGCTTCGCTCAGATCTCGTCGACCGCCTTTCCCATGCGCGACCTGCAGCGGGCGGTGGAGGAGCTCTCGGCCAAGCACGTCCTCCTGATCACCGACGCCTGCCACTCGGGCGGGGTGACCGGGCAGCATCTCGCCACCCGCGGGAGCGCCAACCAGATCAACCAGGCGTTCCTGGCCCAGCTGAGCGCCAGCACCGGCGGGCTCGCCGTCTTCACCGCCAGCCAGGCCAGCCAGCCCTCGCTCGAGGACGAGCGGTGGGGGGGCGGCCACGGGGTCTTCACCTACTACCTCCTGGAGGCGCTCAAGGGCGGCGCCGACGAGGACGGCGACCAGATCGTCACCCTGGTCGACGCCATGCACTGGACGACCGAGCGGGTGCGCCGCGAGACGGGGAACGCCCAGGTCCCGGTGATCGGCAACCACACCTACGACATGTACCTCCCGGTGGCGATGGTGCTCCGCGACGACGAGGCGGCGCCGAAGCCGGAAACGGTCGTCACCGAGCCGGGGACGATCGCGGGGCAGGGTCCGGCCACCGGCGGCGGCGCCGAGAAGCGGACCGTCCCGCCGGCGCTGGCCGACTCGCTGGCGCACGCCCGCCGCGCGGCGGAGACCTTCCCCAACAGCGCCCTCTACCGGAGCGCCCTGGGGCGGCTCCTGGTGCGGGTGGGGAGCACCGAGGAGGGGATCGCCGCCTTCCGCGAGGCGATCCGCCTCGACCCGCAGAACCCGGAGTTCCACGCCGCGCTGGCGCGCTCGCTGGGCGAGGCGAAGCTGGTGCGCGAGTCGCTGGAGGCGTGGGAGCGGGCGGTGGCGCTCGCCCCGCAGAGCGCCGCCTTCCAGCACGAGTCGGGCGACGCGCTCCTCCAGGCCGGCCAGACCGACGCGGCGCTGGAGCGGCTCCGGCGCGCGGTGCGGATGGACGGGAGCCAGGCGGCGTACCACGGCTCGCTGGGGCGGGGGCTGCGCGCCGCCGCGCGCGCCCGCGAAGCGGTCGCCGTCCTCAAGACCGCGGTGACGCTCGACGCCGCCAGCCCCGAGCACCGGCGCGAGCTGGCGCAGGCGCTCGCCGAGGACGGCCGGATCGCCGAGGGGATCGCCGAGCTCCAGGAGGCGGCGCGGCTGGCCCCCGCCGACGCGGCGGTCCGCGCCGAGCTGGCGGCGGTCCTCCGCAACGCCGGCCGCCTTCCCGAGGCCCGGGCGGCGCTCGCCGAGGCGGTGCGCCTCGACTCGGCCGACGCGGGGTACCGGAGCGCCCTGGGGCGGGTCCTCCAGGAGAGCGGGCTGAAGTACGAGGCCACGCTGGAGTTCCGGGCCGCGGTGCGCCTCGACCCGAAGAACGCCCGCCACCACTACGCGCTGGGCACCCTCCTGGTGGGCTCGAACGAGCAGGCCGCCGCGCTGGCGGCGCTGGAGGAGACGGTGCGGCTGGAGCCCGCCAACGCCCTCTACCACAACGCCCTGGGCGTGGCGCTCCGCGCCGCCACCCGCCCCGCCGAGGCGCTCCAGGCGCTGATGCAGGCGGTGGCGCTGGAGCCCACCGAGCCGCGCTACCACTTCGACCTGGGGACGATGTACGCCGAGACGGGGAGCTACCCGCAGGCGCTCGCCTCGCTCCAGGCGGCCACGCGGCTGGCCCGCGACAACGCCGAGTACCAGGCCGCGCTGCGCGACGTGCAGCGCCGGCTGCGGAAGTAAGATCCCCTCCGGGCGGCGTCCCCCCGGTGGAGGGACGC
>DATACF010000120.1:0-6236 GCA_036259235.1 Longimicrobium sp.
GGAAGCTCGACGCGCAGCACCTCGCGGACGCGCGAGACCACGCGCGTCGCCAGGAGCGAGTGGCCGCCGAGGTCGAAGAAGCTCTCCTCCACCCCGACTCGTTCGAGACGGAGCACTTCCGCCCAGACGCCCGCCAGCGCCGCTTCGACCTCCGTCCGCGGCGCCACGTACCGCTCCGACGTACCGCCGAACTCCGGCGCGGGGAGCGCCTTGCGGTCCAGTTTCCCGTTCGGCGAGAGCGGGAGCGCGTCGAGGAAGACGAAGGCGGAGGGCACCATGTATTCCGGCAGGCTCCGCCGCAGCGCCGTCTTCAGCGCCTCGACCTCCGCCTCGCCGACGACGTACGCCACCAGCCGCTTCTCGCCCGCCGCATCCGCGCGGGCTACGACGACGCAGTCCGTCACCCCTTCGTGACGCCGGATTGCCGCCTCGATCTCGCCCAGCTCGATGCGGAGCCCGCGGATCTTCACCTGCTCGTCCAGGCGCCCCAGGTACTCCAGCGCGCCGTTCGTCCGCCAGCGCACCTTGTCGCCCGTGCGGTACAGCCGCGCGCCCGGATCGGCCGCGAAGGCGTCGGGGACGAAGCGCTCCGCGGTCAGGCCGGGTCGATCGAGGTAGCCGCGCGCCACCTGCACGCCGCCGATGTACAGCTCGCCCGGAACGCCCACAGGCACCGGCCGCAGCGCCGCGTCGAGCACGTACAGCTGCGTGTTCCACACCGGGCGGCCGATGGGCACGACGCCGGTCGCATCCCCGCGCTCGCACGCCCAGTACGAGACGTCGACCGCGGCTTCCGTCGGCCCATACAGGTTGTGCAGGCCAACGGTGGCCGGGAACCGCTCGTGGAAGCGGGCGACGAGCGCCGGGGGAAGCGCCTCGCCGGAGCAGATCACGCGCTGGAGCGAGCCGCACCGCGACGAATCCGCCTCCTCCACGAACTGCTGGAGCATGGAGGGCACGAAGTGGAGCGTCGTCACCCCCCCGGTCTCGATCACCTCCGCCAGGTACGCGGGATCGCGATGCCCGTCCGGACGCGCCATCACCAGCCGCGCGCCCTGCTGGAGCGGCCAGAAGAACTCCCAGACCGAGACGTCGAACGAGAACGGCGTCTTCTGGAGAATCACGTCCTTCGCGCCGATGCCGTACTCCGCCTGCATCCACCACAGCCGGTTCACGACGCCGCGGTGGGCGTTCATCGCCCCCTTCGGCCTTCCCGTCGAGCCGGAGGTGTAGATGACGTACGCCAGGTTCGACGGGGAAACGGCCGGCGTGGGGTTCTCAGCAGGCTCGCTCGCGATCTCCTCCACGATGGAGTCGACCGCCAGCACCGTGGCGTCCGACGCGGGGATGATCGACCTCAGCCGCTCCTGCGTGAGGAGCACGGGCACGCCGGAGTCCTCCAGCATGTACGCCAGCCGCTCGGCCGGGTAGCCGGGGTCGAGCGGGACGTACGCGCCGCCCGCCTTGAGGACCGCGAGGATGGAGACGACCATCTCCACGCTTCGCTCCAGGCAGAGGCCCACGCGGACCTCCGGCCCCACGCCCAGGCGGACGAGGCGGTGCGCGAGGCGGTTCGCCCGCGCGTTCAGCTCGCGATACGTGACCGCGTCGTCCTCGAAGACGACGGCGACCGCGTCGGGCGTCCGCTCGGCCTGATCCTCGATCAGCTGGTGGATGCAGCGTTCCGCCGGGAAGCCGGCCTCCGTGCGGTTCCACGCGTGGAGGACGACGTCGCGCTCCTCCGCGGACGGGAGCTCGACTTCCGACAGCCGTGCGTCCGGACGGGAGGAGACCTGCTCCAGCACCCGTTCCAGGTGGGCCGCCATCCGCCGGATCGTCTCGCGGTCGAAGAGGGCGGTGCTGTACGTGATCGAGCCGCGCAGACGGCCGTCGTCGCTCCCCAGCGAGAGGGTGAGGTCGAACTTGGTGGTCGTCACCTCGGCGTCGACGCTCTCCGCCCGGAGGCCGGGGAGCGCGGCACGCGTGCCCTCGACATCCTCCTGGGTGAACATCACCTGGAAGAGCGGCGCGTGGCTCAAGGAACGCTCGGGCTGCAGCACCTCCACCAGGCGCTCGAACGGCACCTCCTGGTGCTCGTACGCCCCCAGCGTCGTGTCACGGACGCGGCCCAGGAGCTCGCGGAAGGTGGGGTCGCCCGAGAGGTCGGTCCGGAGGACGAGCGTGTTGACGAAGAAGCCGATCAGCCCCTCCACCTCGCCGCGCGTCCGCCCCGCCATGGGGCTGCCGACCACGACGTCGTCCGTCCCCGCGTACTTCGAGAGAAGAAGCTGGAATGCGCCGAGGAGGACCATGTACAGCGTGGCCCCCTCGCCGCGGCCCAGCGTCTCCAGCCGCTCCAGCAGCCCCGCCGGAAGCTCCACCGCCTCCTCCGCGCCGCGGTACGTCTGCACCGCCGGCCGCGGCCGGTCCGTCGGCAGCTCCAGGAGCGCCGGGGCGCCCGTCAGCCGCCCCTTCCAGTACGCCAGCTGCCGCTCCAGGGCCTCGCCCCGCAGCTGCGCCCGCTGCCACACGGCGAAGTCCGCGTACTGCACCGGAAGCTCGGGAAGCGGCGGCTCCTCGCCCGCGACGTACGCCTCGTACAGCGCCGACAGCTCGCGGAAGAGGACGCCGAAGCTCCACCCGTCGCTGACGACGTGGTGCATCGACAGGAGGAGGACGTGCTCCTCCGCCCCCAGCCGCAGGAGCGCCGCGCGGAAGAGCGGGCCTGCCGCCAGGTCGAACGGCCGCCCCGCGTCCTCCGCCACGCGACGGCGCACCTCCGCCTCGCGCCGCGTCTCGTCCAGCGCCGACAGGTCGTCGACCGCCAGCGCGAAGCCGCCGAAGGGCGCGACAGCCTGCACCGGCGCGCCGTCCACCTCGGGGAAGGTCGTGCGCAGCGACTCATGGCGGCGGACGACTTCCCCGAGCGCCCGCTCCAGCGCGCCGACGTCGAGCGCGCCGGAGAGCCGGAGCGCGGTGGGGATGTTGTAGAACGCGCTGTCGCTCTCCAGCTGGTCGAGGAACCAGAGCCGCTCCTGCGCGAACGAGAGCGGGAGCGGGCGGTCGCGCCCGACGGGGACGACGGACGGGTGCCGCGCGGCCCCCGCGCGCCACGCCGCCTCCACCGCCCCCGCCAGCGCGGCGACCGTGGGCGCCTCGAACACCGCCCGCAGCGGAAGCTCGGCGCCCAGGACGTCCCGGATGCGCGAGACCACGCGCGTCGCCAGGAGCGAGTGGCCGCCGAGGTCGAAGAAGCTCTCCTCCACCCCGACCCGGTCCAGCCGCAGCACCTCGGCCCACACCCCCGCCAGCGCCTCCTCGACCTCCGTCCGCGGCGCCACGTAGGCCGCCGCCGACACGTGCTCCGGCGCGGGGAGCGCCTTCCGGTCCAGCTTCCCGTTGGGGGTGAGCGGGAGCGCGTCGAGGAAGACGAACGCCGCCGGGACCATGTAGTCGGGGAGCGCCTTCCGCAGGTGCGCCTTCAGCGCCTCCGCGTCGTTCGGCCCCACCACGTAGCCCACCAGCCGCGTCTCGCCCGCGTCGTCGGCGCGCGCCATCACCACGCAGTCGGCCACGCCGGGGAAGCGGCGGATCCACGCCTCCACCTCGCCGGTCTCCACGCGGAAGCCGCGCACCTTCACCTGGTGGTCGAGGCGGCCCAGGTATTCCAGCGTCCCGTCGGCCTTCCAGCGGATCCGGTCGCCGGTGCGGTACATCCGCGCCCCCGGCTCGACGCTGAACGGGTCGGGGACGTAGCGCTCGGCGGTGAGCCCCGGACGGCCCAGGTAGCCGCGCGTGACCCCCTTCCCGCCCAGGTACAGCTCGCCCGGCACCCCCACGGGAAGGAGCCGGAGGGCGGCGTCGAGGACGTACGCCTGGGAGTTCGGCAGCACGCGGCCGATCGTCACCGGGCCGCCCGGCTGCCGGAGCGCGCAGGTGCTGAACGTCGTGTCCTCCGACGGGCCGTACATGTCGTAGACCCGCTCCACCCCGGACGCGTAGAGCGCGTCCACCAGCTCCGCCTTCAGCGGCTCGCCGCCCAGGTTCACCGTCCGCACGCCGGCCGGGATCCCGCCCATCCTCAGCAGCGCCGCGATGGCGGACGGGACCGTGTCCACCAGCCGCACCTGGTCCGCCGCCTTCGTCGTCGCCAGCGCCAGCGCGTTCTCGACGACGATCACCCGCCCGCCCCGCCCCAGCGGCGCGAAGAGCTCGAAGACCGACATGTCGAAGGCGACCGACGTCGAGGCCAGCATCCCGCCGAGCTCCTCGTCGGAATAGACCGTCCACGACCACGCGAGCATCACCACCGCGCTCTCGTGCTCGATGGCCACCCCCTTCGGGACGCCCGTGCTCCCCGAGGTGTAGATCAGGTACGCCAGGTTCCGCGGCGTCACCCCGCTCTCCACGTTCTCCGCCGGCTCCGCCGCGATCGCCGCCGCGTCGCGCTCGGCGACGACGACGTGGACCTCCGGCGGCGGGGCGAGGAGCCCCCGCAGCTTCTCCTGCGTCACCAGCACGGCGACCGACGCGTCGGCGAGCGTCCGCTCCAGCCGCTCCGTCGGATACGCCGGGTCGAGCGGGACGTACGCCCCCCCGGCCTTGAGGACGCCCATCAGCGCGACGACGAGGTCCACCCCGCGCTCCAGGCAGACGCCCACGCGGACCTCCGGCCCCACGCCCTGCCGCCGGAGGTGGCGGGCGAGGCGGTTGGCGCGCGCGTTCAGCTCCCCGTAGGTGAGCGACGTCTCCTCGTGGACGACGGCGACCGCGTCCGGCGTGAGCGCCGCCTGCCCCTCGAAGAGCTGGTGGATGCACGCCGAGGGGTACGCGGCCTCGGTGGGGCTCCACGGGTGGAGGACGGCGTCGCGCTCCTGGGCCGACGGAAGCTCGATCTCCGAGAGGCGCGCGTCCGGCCGGGCCGACACCTGGTCGAGCACCCGCTCCAGGTGCCCCGCCATCCGCTGGATGGCGGGGCGGTCGAAGAGGTCGGTGCCGTAGGTGATCGCGCCGCGCAGCCGCCCGCCGTCGCTCCCCAGCGAAAGGGTGAGGTCGAACTTGGTGGTCGTCGCCTCGGCGTCGACGCGCTCCGCCCGCACCCCGGGGAGGAGGGCCGGCACCCCCTGGGCGTCGTCGAGCGTGAACATCACCTGGAAGAGCGGCGCGTGGCTCAAGGACCGCTCGGGCCGAAGCTCCTCCACCAGCCGGTCGAAGGGGACCTCCTGGTGCTCGTACGCGCCCAGCGTGGCCTCGCGCACCCGCCGCAGCACCTCGCGGAAGCTCGGGTCGCCGCCCAGGTCGACGCGGAGGACGAGGGGGTTGGCGAAGAGGCCGATCACCCCCTCCACCTCGGGGCGCGTCCGCCCCGCCACGGGGCTCCCCACCACCACGTCGTCGACGCCTGCGTAGCGGGCCAGGAGCGCCTGGAAGGCGCCCAGGAGGACCATGTTCAGCGTGGCGCCCTCGCGCTGCGCCAGCGCGTCGAGCCGGTCGAAGAGCTCCAGCGGGAGCTCCACCGGCTCGCTCGCGCCGCGGTACGTCTGCGCCGCCGGGCGCGGGTGGTCCGCCGGGAGCTCCAGGAGCGCGGGCGCGCCCGCCAGCCGCGCCTTCCAGTACGCCAGCGGCCGCTCCAGCGCCGCTCCCCGCAGCTGCTCGCGCTGCCACACCGCGTAGTCCGCGTACTGCACCGGGAGCTCGGCCAGCGGCGATTCCCCGCCCGCGACGAAGGCCGCGTACAGCGCCGCCAGCTCGCGGAAGAGGACGCCGAAGCTCCACCCGTCGCCCGCGATGTGGTGCATGGACAGGAGGAGGACGTGCTCCTCCGCCCCCAGCTTCAGCAGCGCCGCGCGGAAGAGCGGGCCCGCCGCCAGGTCGAACGGCCGCCCCGCGTCCTCCGCCACGCGGCGGCGCACCTCCGCCTCGCGCTTCGCATCGTCCAGCGCCGACAGGTCGTCCACCGGAAGCGCGAAGCCGTCGAACGGCCGGACGATCTGCACCGGTGCGCCGTCCACCTCGCGGAAGACGGTCCGCAGCGCGTCGTGGCGGCGGACGACCTCGCCCAGGCTCCGCTCGAGCGCGCCGGCGTCGAGCGCCCCCGCCAGGCGGAACGCCGCGGGGATGTTGTAGAAGGCGCTCCCCGGCTCCAGGCGGTCGAGGAACCAGAGCCGCGCCCGCTCTCGTTCGCGCAGGAGCGGCTCTGGTTCCTCGACCAGCTGGAGCGCGACAGCGCCTTCTAC
>DATACF010000121.1:0-3971 GCA_036259235.1 Longimicrobium sp.
CCCCCCCCGCGCCGTTTTCCGCCCGGATGCGCCCCAGCGCTTCCTGGCTCGTCCACTCCGGACTGCCGTGGCACATTGTGCGCGAATGAGAACTGTTTGCCGGGCCGGGCCATGGGTCCGGCCTGGAGCGGGTATCCGGAAGGGTGTTCCCCAAGTTCTTTTCCCACCGCGTAATCGATTGGCCATCCTCTACTTGAGCTCTTCTCGCGCCTTCCCGAAAACGAAACGCTTGTCGCAAATTAAACGTCGGATTATGATGCGTGCCGTAGTCCAATCCCCCTTCTCAACCCCTCATCAGGAAGGTTGGTGGAGCATGCTGGATTCCTACGGCCAGGCCCCCGGGATCGAGACCTTCGACCCGTACGCCGACGTCACCGAGCCGACCGCCGCCGCGCTGTACGGCGGGGGCTGCGGCCCCACGATCAACTGGGTCTGCCTCGAGTAGTCCCCCGGGATCCGGGAGGGCCGTCCGGAGACCCGGGCGGCCCTCGCGCGCGCCGTCCTTCGCTCCGCCCGCGCGCCGCGCTCCTTCTCCATTCCCCCGACCTCGCGAGCCGCCGCCATGCCGACCGAGCCCGAGCTTCCCCCGCGCCCCTTCGGCCCCGGCGCGCAGGTCATCGTCGTCGAGGCCCCGCGCGGCCGCGCCCGCCGCGCCCGGCTGGAGGCATGGGCCCGCGCCGCGCGCGAGGAGGGCGCCGCGGCCGCCTGGGTCCTCTCGTGCGAGGTCGAGCGCGGCGGGATGTGGGCGGGGCTGATCGACTGGGTCGAGGCCCTCCTCCCCGCGCTGGAGGCCGAGGCCCCCGACCTGGTGGCGCGGCACGACATGGAGCTCTTCTCCATCGTTCCGCTCCTCCGCCAGCGGCGGCGCCCCCGCTACGTCACCCTCACCGAGGCCTCGGCCAACGAGGAGGCGGTGCGCAACTACGCCGCCGACCGCGCGTACCGGATCGGGCAGGGCGCCGTCGACCTCCTCGACGCCTGGCACGCCCGCAGCGGCGGCGGCGCCTGGGCGGTGGCGTGCGACGACTTCGACCGCCGTGGCGCGCTGGTGGGGCGCTTCTTCCGCGAGCTCCTCCGCCGCCGCGGCGACCGGCTCGGGCTCGCCCTCCTGGCCGCCGCCGACCCCGGCGAGGGCGACCGGGTGGCCGCCGAGCTGGCCGCGTACGCCCCCGTGCGCGTCGTCCGCCTGGAGCTCGACGCCGACCCCGCGCCGGCCCCCTCGCCCGAAGAGGCCGCGGCCGAGGCCGCCGCGCTGGAGGCCCGCGTCGCCGCGGACGCCGTCGCCACCATCGCCTCGCTCCACGCGCTGGTCCGGCTCTGGAGCGCCGCGGGGCGCCCCGAGCGCGTCCTCTTCTGGCACGCCGCCGCCCTCTCGGTCTACAACCACCAGGGGTTCTACGAGGACGCCCTCCCCCACGCCCGGGCCATCCGCGAGGCGCTCCCCGCGTACCGGGGCGGGCGGCGCTTCCCCGAGCGGCTGAAGACCGTCGCCAACGTCCACACCGCGTACCTGGCGAGCGGCTTCCCCGAGGAGGCGCTGGAGGTGATCGTCTCGGAAGGGGTCGACGAGCTCACCGTCCCGCGCGAGCGGGCCCGCGCCCTCTACCTCGCCGCCATGCTCCACGCGCGCTTCCTCCCGAAGCGCGACCTGGACGCCGGCGAGCGGCGCCTCCACGAGGCGCTCGCCGAGATCGAGCGCGCCGGGCTCTCGCCCGAGGACCGGCACTTCGAGACCGGCTTCCTCCTGAACGGGCTGGCGTACGTCCGCTTCCGGCAGGGGCGGCTCGAGGAGGCCGCCTCGCTCTCGCACGACAACACCCGGCGCCTCGACGAGAACCTTCCCCCGGGGAGGCACCGCCTCCACCGCTCCGTCCTCCTCTACAACGCCGGGCAGGTCTACGCGCAGACCGGCGACCACGAAGCGGCCATCCGCTGCTTCACGGGGGCGATGGAGATGGACCCCAACTATTCCGAGTACTACAACGACCGCGGGAGCCTCTTCCTCAAGCTGGGGCGGCTGGAGGAGGCCGAGCGCGACTACCGGCAGGCCGTCGAGCTCTCGCCCCCGTACCCCGAGGTGTGGTTCAACCTGGGGCAGTGCCTGGCCCGGCAGGGGCGCACCGCCGAGGCCGAGCGCGCCTACGCGCGGGCCGTCGACCTCGACCCCGCCCGCCACAAGGCGTGGGTCAACCTCGCCATCGCCCGCACGGCGCTGGGGCGTCCCGAGGAGGCGCTCTCCGCCTACGACGCCGCCCTCGCCGCCGACGGGGCCCAGCCGCTCGTCCTCGCCAACCGCGCCGCCCTCCGCCTGGCGCTGGGGCGCGGCGAGGACGCGCTCGCCGACCTGGAGCGGGCCCTCGCCCTGGCTCCCGAGAACCCGGCGCTCCAGCGCAACCGCCTCCGGGTGCTGGACGCGCTCTCCGCCGCCGTGCCGTCGCCGAACTGACCCGGCCTTCGTCCACCCGCTGCCGCGCGGCGCCCCGCGCGGCCCGAGGAGCCCGACCGATGGAGCGCACCCCCGTGATGGACGCCTCGCCGCTCGACCGCGCGCCGGGGCCGCTCGCCCAGCTCCGCTACACCCCGCCCCCGAAGTGGGCCCCCTCGCGCTTCAACGCGCGCACGGTGGCCGACGACGGGCGGATGCTGGTGTGGAACACGCTGACCGGCGCGGTCTTCGAGTTCCTCCCCCAGCACCGCGAGGCGGCGCTGGCGCTGCTGACCGCGAAGGAAGTCCGCGAGCCCCTCGACGCCTTCGGGAAGCACCTCGCCTCGAAGGGCTTCCTGGTGGCCGACGGGATGGACGAGGCGGCGCGCTTCCGCACCTTCTTCGGTCAGCAGCACTGGCGGCAGGACGTCCTGGAGCTGATCCTCCTGGCCAGCGAGGACTGCAACTTCCGCTGCACCTACTGCTACGAGAAGTTCAGGAACGGCACCATGCTCCCCGAGGTCCGCCAGGGGGTGCGCGCCCTCGTCGAGGAGCGGGCGCCGCGGCTGAAGCAGCTCAAGGTCAGCTGGTTCGGGGGCGAGCCCCTCTACGGGTGGGAGGCGCTGGAGGAGCTGGGGCCGTTCTTCCGCGAGATGGTCGACCGGCACGGGCTGGTCTTCACGCACGACATGACGACCAACGGCTACCTCCTCACCGAGGAGCGGGCCACGAAGCTCCTGGAGTGGGGGTGCAACTCCTTCCAGATCACCGTCGACGGGCTCCCCGAGGACCACGACTGCAAGCGGGTGGGGCGCGACGGGAGCCCGACGTACCACGTGATCCTCGAGAACCTGCGGGCGATGAAGGCGCGCGACGCCGCGTTCTTCATCGTCCTGCGCGTCAACTTCGACCGCGAGAACTTCCCGCGGCTGGCGCCCTTCCTCGAGGCGCTCAGCGAGGACTTCGGCGGCGACCCGCGCTTCCTCCTCCGCTTCCGGGCGGTGGGGAAGTGGGGGGGCGACAACGACGAGCAGCTCGACACCTGCGGGCTCGACGAGAAGCGCTGGGTCAAGGACGAGCTCCGCAGGCAGGCGGTCGGGCTCGGGCTCCACCCCGAGGGGGGGATCGAGAACGTCCGCTTCCCCGGGGCGCACGTCTGCTACGCGGCGCGGCCGTACAACTTCATCGTGGGCGCCACGGGGAAGCTGATGAAGTGCACGATCGCGCTCGACGAGATGGAGGAGAACGTGGTGGGGCGGATCACCCCCGAGGGGCGGCTGGAGCTCTCGGAGGCCAACCTGATCCGGTGGGTGACGCCGCACTTCGAGACCGACTCGCTCTGCCAGACGTGCTACATCCTCCCCGGGTGCCAGGGGGCGGCGTGCCCGCTGACCCGCATCCGCGACGGGGAGCGGACGTGCTGCGGGACCAAGGCCAACCTCAAGCGCGAGATGCGCTTCAGCCTCGACGCCATGGCGCGGGCCCGCGAGCCGAAGGTGGATGCGCCCGCCGAGGCGGCGGTCGTGGCGGCGGCGGGGGGGTGAGC
>DATACF010000122.1:0-2547 GCA_036259235.1 Longimicrobium sp.
CCCGGCGGCCCCCCCACCGCACGGCACAAGGAGCGTTCCGATGCCACAGCTGCCCAGGCGCGAGGAAGAGCGGCGCCTCGCCGCGAGGGAGATCCGCGACAAGGCGACCACGATCGCCGCCAACCGGCCGCGTCCCGTCGACGACAGCAACGGCGACGAGGTCCGGTGGCCCACCAAGCCCTTCGTGGGCAACTACTCCAAGGGACTCAACCACGACGCCGTGGGCGACCCCGATCCGCAGTCGTACGGGACGATGCTGCGCGCCATCCAGACGCGCGACCCCCTCGACTTCGAGCAGATCGTCCTCGGCACCCTCCCGGCCGGGACCAAGCGGATGAAGCTCACCAACCCGCAGAGCGGGTACGCCTTCAACCTGGAGGGACCGGACTCGCAGGAGGTCACCATGCCCCCCGCCCCCACCTTCGACAGCGAGGTGGAGGCGCACGAGATGGGCGAGCTGTACTGGATGGCCGTCGCCCGCGACGTCCCCTTCATCGACTACGCGGCCCAGGCGGGCGTCGCGGGGTCGGTGATCCAGCGCGCCATCGCGTCGCTGGGGAGCGAGTTCCCGAAGTTCGGCGGCACCGTCCCCGTCACCGCCCAGAACCTCTTCCGGGGGATCTTCCCCGGCGAGCAGGCGGGGCCGTACGTCTCGCAATTCCTCCTCAAGGGGAACAGCGACCCCCGCAAGATGGACGGCGGCGGGCGCAACGCCGACGAGGGGTACGTCGCCTACGGCTCGCAGGTGATCGACCAGCGGCAGCAGACGGTCAGGGGGCGCCCGGAGCTCGGCGCCGCGGCCGACTACCTCACCGACCACCCCACCTGGCTCCAGGCGCAGAACGGGGCCGACTTCCGCGGGCAGGACCAGTTCGACTTCACGCAGCGCCGCTTCATCCGAAGCTTGCGCGACGGGGCCAACTACGTCCACTTCGACCTGGTGATCAACGCCTTCTACAACGCGGCGTGGATCCTGGCGTCGGAGCCCACGGGGACGCAGAACGTCGCCTCGGCGGGCGCGGTGCCGATGCGCGACCGCGAGTTCCCCCTCGACGCGGGGAACCCCTACGCCACCCCGGCGCCCGATTCGCCGACCGAGGTGGGCTTCGTCACCTTCGGCGACGTGCACCTGATCGAGGTCCTCACCGAGGTGATCGGCCGCGCCGGGCGGGCGGTGTGGTGGCAGAAGTGGGGGGTGCACCGCCGCTTGCGCCCCGAGGAGTTCGGCGGCCGGATCGACAACTGGATCGTGGGGCGGCGCGACTACGCCATCCACGCCAGCATCAAGAACTCGCTGATGACGGGCGGCCTCTCGCCGTACTTCGGCGGGCAGGCGGGGGACTGGTTCCCCTCGTACCTCCTCCCGCAGGCGTACCCCGAGGGGGCGCCGACGCACCCGGCGTACGGGGCGGGGCACGCCACCATCAGCGGGGCGTGCATCACCATCCTCAAGGCGTTCTTCGACGAGAGCAAGACGATCGAGAACCCCATGCAGGCCAACGCCGACGGGACGGCGCTCGTCCCCTGGTCGGGGGGGACGCTGACGGTGCTCGGCGAGCTGAACAAGCTGGCGGGGAACATCGCCATCTTCCGCAACGCGGCCGGGGTGCACTGGCGCAGCGACTACACGCAGTCGCTCCTCTTCGGCGAGGCGATCGCCATCAAGCTCCTCCAGGAGCTCTCGATCACCTTCAACGAGGACGAGGCCTTCTTCGAGCTGACCAAGCTGAACGGGCAGAAGATCCGCATCCGCGACGGCTTCGTCGACCTGGTGGCCTCCGCCGGCACGCTCACGCTGCCGCAGCCGCTCCACGACGAGGGCCTCGCCCCGACCTCCGACCCGGTGCTGAACCCGACCACGCCGCCGCCCCCGCAGCAGTCGTTCGAGGCGCCCGCCGACGAAGAGGTGCTGCTGTAGCCCGCGCCGCCACCGAGACCGCTCACCTCCTGAAGGAGACACTCACATGACGTTGTTCATCCGGGAGTCCACGGGGCTCCGACAGTCGGAAGACCTGGTGCTGGGAAGCGGGATCCACATCAAGAACACCGTGGACGGCGTCCCCGAGCTGCAGGCCACCGCCGTGGGGGTCAAGGCGTACCTCACCGCCAACGTGGCCATGCCCACCGGGGCCTGGGTCGTGCTCGCCTTCACCGGCGAGACCTTCGACGACGGCCTCCACTCCACCACCACCACCCCCTCGCGCTTCATCGCGCCCACCGGGCTGGGGGGGAAGTACCTGGTGACCGCCCACGCCGTCTTCACCGCGGCCGGCGCCGCGGGCGACACCACCCGCCTGGTGCGGCTGCGCAAGAACGGCACGCTCATCGAGGCGGAGGGGCGCCTCCTGGAGAACGGCTCCGGGACCACCGTGTCGCTGACCACCGTGGCGAAGCTGAACGCGGGCGACTACCTGGAGATGCTGGTCTACCAGGACTCGGGCGGCACCCTCTACGCCTGCGGCTCCAGCGTGCAGTACACCACCTTCACCATGGTCCGCCTGGGCGCCTGAGCCCGGACGGGAGCGGCCGCGGCGCGGGAGCCGCGCG
>DATACF010000123.1:0-3813 GCA_036259235.1 Longimicrobium sp.
GACGTCCGCGGCGGCGCCGGTGGCCGACGCGACGGGGCCGGTGGACTGATCGCCCGTGGAACGCGGAATCCTCGATCCGCGCACCCTCTCCGGATTGTTATTCCGAGCGAGGAACGAGCGAGGAATCTAGCCGGCGAAACCGGGACCGGTCGAAGCGCGAGATCGGTCGCTCGCGACGGCGGCCCCGGGGCGGCACGTCGCGGGGATCGCCGAAACGCGAGCCGCGACGCCTCGCACCGGCCCTGTGATCCATCCGAACGCCTTCCCGATTCCCGATCTCCAACGCAACGGATGAAGCGACCGCAGCGCGAGTTCTATTCGATCGGCGAGGTGTGCGAGCTGTTCGGGATCAAGCCGCACGTCCTGCGCTACTGGGAGACGCAGTTCCCGGCGCTGTCGCCGCCGAAGAACCGCGCGGGAAACCGCGTCTACCGCGCGCGCGACCTGGAGCTGATCGCGCTGATCCAGCACCTGGTGCGCGACGAGCGCTACACGCTGGAGGGCGCCCGCGCGCGCATCGACGAGCTCAAGAAGGAGGGCGCCGCCGCCGAGGCCGCGGGGCGCGCGCTGGAGCGGAGCTTCGTCCGCAGCCTGCGCCACGAGCTGGAGGAGCTGCTGGAGATCCTGAGCCCTCCGTCCGGTTGATTCGCCCCGCCCCGCGGGCTACGTTTCCGCCGCCCGGCGCCTGGATGCGCCCGGGCGGCGGTTTTGCGTGCGGGCGGGGGCCGGCGGGCGGCTGAAGCCGCGGCAACGACGGCGCGAAGTCCACCTGCGCGGACTGGCGGGCTCTCGCCCGCGCGCTTCGCGCATGGGGACCTCGATTCCGCCGCGCGGAAGCCGGGCTTCGCGACGGGGCCGGCAGGTCACACGGGGCCCCAAAGTCCCCCTCTCCCGGAACGGGCCCCGGAACGGGAGAGGGTGGCGAGCCTAAAGCGAGCCGGGTGAGGGCCCGCGCGGGCGCCCGATGCACGCAGGGAGTCCGATCTCGCGAGACGGAGAACGATGAAGTGGGCGACATGCTGATCCTCTGCACCAACGACGACGGGTACCTGGCGCCGGGGCTGGGCGTCCTCACCGAGGCGGCGCGCGGGCTGGGGGAGGTGCACGTCGTGGCGCCCGACCGGGAGCAGAGCGCCACCAGCCACTCGCTCACCATGCACGTCCCCCTCCGCGCCCGCGAGGTCCGCGAGCGCGTCCACAGCGTGACGGGGACGCCCACCGACTGCGTGATGCTCGCCATCCAGGCGCTGCTGCCGCGCAAGCCCGACTTCGTCCTCTCGGGGGTCAACCACGGGATGAACATGGGCGAGGACGTCCTCTATTCCGGCACCGTCTCGGCCGCCATGGAGGCCACCATCCTCGGCGTCCCCGCGGTGGCCGTCAGCTACGGCGGGCGCTTCGACATGGAGCACCTGACGGCGTACGGGCCCCTCCTGGAGCGCCTCCTCCCGCAGCTGGTGGGGAGGAGCGGCTTCCCCGCCGAGACGCTGCTGAACATCAACCTCCCGCCGATCCCCCCGTCGGAGGTGAAGGGGGTGCGGGTGACGCGGCTGGGGCGGCGCGTCTTCACCGACACGCTCACCCGCGGCGTGGACCCCAGCGGGCGCGAGTACTTCTGGATCGGCGGCGGGAGCGTGGCCTGGGCGGCGCTGGAGGGGACCGACTTCCACGCGGTCGAGAACGGCTACGTCTCGGTGACCCCCCTCCACCTCGACCTCACCAACCACGCCCTCCTCGAAGGGGTGGGGGCGTGGGGGCTGCGGCTATGAGCGACCGCTTCGTGGCGCAGCGCCGGGCGCTGATCGGGCGGATGCAGGAGCGGGGGATCCGCGACCTGGAGGTCCTCCGCGCCTTCGACCTGGTGCCGCGCCACGCCTTCGTCCCCCACGCGGTGTCGCACCGGGCGTACGAGGACGCGCCGATCCCCATCGGCTTCGGGCAGACGGCGTCGCAGCCCTCGCTCCAGGCGCTCTACATGCAGATCCTGGACGTCGGGCCGGACGACAAGGTGCTGGAGATCGGCACCGGGTCGGGGTTCCAGACGGCGGTGCTGGCCCACCTGGCCGACCGCGTCTACTCGGTGGAGCGGATCCGCGAGCTGTCGATGCGGGCCCGCGAGGCGCTGGACGCGCTCCGCATCTCGAACGTGGCGCTCCTGGTGGGCGACGGCACCATCGGATGGAGCCGCTACGCGCCGTACGACGCCATCCTGGTGGCCGCCGGCGGTCCCGAGATCCCCCAGCCCCTCCTCGACCAGCTCGCCGAGGACGGCCGGATGCTGATCCCCGTCGGCACCCGCGAGGCGCAGCGGCTGGTGCTCGTCCGCCGCCGCGGCGGCGCCTTCGAGCACGAGGAGGTCCTCGACTGCACCTTCGTCCCCCTCCTGGGCCGCTTCGGCTGGGCCGACGAGCGCGGCGCGGCGGGGTAGACGGCGCGCGGACCGGGTCCGCTCGGAATCTGGTTCGCGCGACTCGCCCCGCCCCGTCATTCGGAGGGAGGAACGGCCGAGGAATCCAGCCGGCCTCGCCCGGGGCTTTCCCAGGCACACCATCGTTGGCGTGCCGCCGGTCCGGTGACGGTCCGGGCGATCCGGTCGTCCTGATACCGTTCCGATTCACCGATCCCGGGCCTGATATACGACGAATCGCGTCGGCGGAAACCGATGCGCCGCGCCGCCCAGGCCGTTGCGTGCATTGACTTTCCGCGCGGCTGAACGTACGTTCCGCGCCACGGGCCGCCCGGCCCCGCGCTCCTCCCCCACCCGGTCCCAGCCTCCACTCGCCCAGGCGAATCGATGAGCGATCAGAACGCAATTCCCGCGATCTCGCTGTTCCCCCCGTTCAACCCGGCGGCCAGCCGCCCCGCTCCCCCGCCGCCTCCCGCCGCGCACCCCGAGCCCGCCGCGCCCGAGCCGGTGGCCGAGGCCGAGGCGCCCGAGCCGGTGGCCGAGGCCGAGGCGCCCGTGGAGGCCGAGGACGCGTCCGAGCTGGAGCTGCCGTCGTTCGGGGCCGAGGAGGAGGATCAGGGCGGGGAGGCGATGCCGTGGGAGGCGGAGGCGCCGGCCGCGGAGCCCGCGGCGGACGCGGCCCCGGACGCCGACGCGGGCGAGGACCTCCCCTGGCTGGAGCTCCCCGCCGAGCCGCGCGTCCACCCGGCCGGTGAGGCCGAGGCCGCGCCCGCCGACGCGCCGGACGCGTTCGAGCCCCCGGCGGCGGCGTTCGAGCCGCCCGCGGAGCGCTTCGAGCCCCCCGCCGCCTTCGAGCCGCCGGCCGCTTCGTTCGAGCCGGAGGCGCCCGCCGCGGACGAGGAAGAGGCGTGGATGCCGTGGGAGAGCGAGGCCGCCGCGCAGGAGCCCGAGCCGGGGCTCTACGGCGCCGGCGCCGGGAGCTACGGGCTCGACCAGCCGCCGTCCGACGACGCGCCGGCGTCCGGCGCGGGCTTCGGCGACGACCCGGGGATCGTCCCGCTGGGCGACGTCGACGCGACGGGGCACCAGGAGCCGGGCGACGAGATCGGCGCGGGGCTCCCCTGGGCCGACACCTCCGGCGAGGAGACGGAGCCCGCCGAGCCGTCCGAGGGCATCGTCGAGACGTCGTGGCTGTCGTACGACGACGACACGCCCGAGGCCATCGCGCCGGTGCCGGGGCTCGAGGACGCGGGCGGCGAGGCGCCGGAGGCCGAGGAGGCGGTGGAGTGGGAGGCCCCCGCGTCGCCGCAGCCCCCGCTGGTCGAGGAGCCGGAGGCCGCGCTCTTCCCGGCCGAGCTCTCCTTCGCCCGCCCCGAGCCGGCCGAGGCCGCGCCCCCCGCGGAGAT
>DATACF010000124.1:0-2291 GCA_036259235.1 Longimicrobium sp.
CGGCGGCGGCGGGAAGGGCGGCGGCAAGCACGGCGGGCGCCGGAAGTCGCGCGCGCGGCACTGAGGCCGGCCGGGATCGGAAAAGGAGGGCCGCGGGAAGAATCCCGCGGCCCTCCTTGCGTTCCGGAGTTTTTAGTGAACATAGTGGACGCGCCGCGCGCCACTCCGGGCGGGCGGCTTGCGTTTTTATATCAAAACTCATATAGTCGAATGGAGCGACCGATCCTGCGTCCCGTGGTCTGGGTGGGAAGGGCAAAGAAGGACTTCGTCGAGTTTCCGAAGGAAGTGCAGGCCACGCTCGGCCTCGCGTTGTACTACGTCCAGGCTGGAGAAAAGGAGATCGCGGGCGCGAAGCCGCTGTCGGAAGGTTCGTTGAAAGGACTTGGGATTTTCGAGCTGGTGGACGACTTCGACACGGACACGTACCGGACGGTGTACACGACGAAGCTGCAGGGGGTCGTCTACGTTCTGCACGCGTTCAAGAAGAAGTCGAAGAAAGGGATCTCGACTCCACATCATGACGTGGAGGTCGTCCGGGCACGGTACGCCGCCGCGGTCCGGCTCCACGAGCAACGGTTCGGACCCGGATCCGCCAGGCCACCGAGGTGAAATCGATGAAGCATCGTGAAGAGGAGCTCGAGTACGAGGCCGGCAGCGGCAACATCTTCGCCGATCTCGGCTGGCCGGATGCCGACGAAGCGCTCGCCCGCGCCGAGCTGATGCGCCAGATCACCACCGTCATCCGGGACCGCAAGCTCTCCCAGGCGTGCGCGGCCAAGCTGCTGGACACGAACCAGCCCACCGTCTCGGACCTGGTGAGGGGCAGGATGTCGAAGTTCTCGCTCTCGCGGCTCATCGCGTTCATGAACGCGCTCGGCTACGACGTGGAGATCGTCGTCCGCGAGCGGCCGGCGGAGAGCGACCGGCGGGCGCGGCTGACGGTGGCCGCCTGACGCGAGCCGCAACGGAAGACGTGGAACGGGGCCCCACGCGCGGCCCCGTTCCTCGACTTCTCCCGTCATCCGCCCAAAGCGCTCACGACCCCGGGGCGACCACCTGGAAGGGCATCCACCCGCCCGACCCGCTCACCACCGGGGCGGAGGGCGACGGGTCGGGGACGACCTGGTAGGTGGCCTGGACGCCGTAGAAGGCGTATCTCCCGAGGCGGGCGCCGGGCGCGGCGGAGAGGACCACGTCGCGCACCGTCACCGTCTCGCCGAAGGCCAGCGGCGCGGGGAGGTTGACCTTCGCGGGGGTGACGCTGACGCCCGCGGCCGCGAACGCCGCCTGGTCGAAGAGGAGGTGGAGCTGGACGTTCCGGAGCACCGTCCCCGGCACCGTGTTGGTGACGTCGAAGAGGTAGCGCGCCGTCTCGTCCTGCTCCAGGTCCTCCTCGCCGAGGCGCGGGTCGCTGACCACCAGCGGCGCGGGGGGGACGTGGTAGTAGACGTTCCCGGCCTGGTTGGCGCCCCACAGCGTCCCGTCGGACGCCACCGAGACGGTGGCGAGGGTGCCGGAGAGGCGCGTCCACGCGCTCCCGCTCCACCGGTAGACCTCGCCCGCCGCGTTGACCCCCACCACCCGCGCGGCCGACCCGGCCGACACCTGCGCGAGCGTCCCGGGCATCTGCGTCCACGTCTCCCCGTCCCGGCGGTAGACGACGCCGGCCGCGTTGACGCCCCACACCGCCCCGTCGGAGGCCGCCGAGACCCACGCCAGCGCGCCGGGGACCTGCGTCCACCCCTCGCCGTTCCACCGGTAGATGTTCCCCGCCGCGTTCACCCCCCACACCGCCGTGGCCGAGCCGACGGAGATCTGCTTCAGCGCCCCCGGCACCTCCACCCACGTGTCGCCCTCGCGCCGGTAGATGGCGCCGGCCGCGTTCACCCCCCACACCGCGCCGTCGGCCCCCACGGAGACGCTGGCGAGGGCGCCCGGGATCTGCACCCACGCCCCGTTCCGGAAGGCGTAGATGTTCCCCCCCGCGTTCACCCCCCAGACGCGGTCGATGGAGCCGGCGGAGACCTGCGCCAGCGCCCCCGGCACCTGGCGCCACCCCGGGGCCGGCACCGCGGCCGCCGCGACGGGCGCGCCGAGATCGGCCCCCACCTGTGGATCGATGGCAGACATGTTTGGACTCCGTGGGAAAAGGGAAGGAGAATGAGGCCGCCCCGCGACGAAAGCGGCGACCGCCCGGCCGCGGTCCCGATCCGGACGCAATCTGTGGATAAACATCCTGCGCACAACGATCTCGTTCGCCTGGAGGAGAGAGTGGATCAGGGTCCCGGGGG
>DATACF010000125.1:0-4572 GCA_036259235.1 Longimicrobium sp.
GCGAGGGCGGCGGCACGGGCGAGCGCCGCGCCACCGGAGCGGGTCCGGGGGGAGATCGGGGTCATCGCTTGTCCTCTTCGGCGGTTCGACCGGCGTGGACGGGGTCGCTTCGGGTCTTCTCTCGTTTCGCGGGAGAAGGCGGAGGGCCGTCGGTAGCCTCGGAAACTTTGCGTCCCCACCTTTCGATGGGTTTGCCTTTGTCGGAGGCGCCCCGGCTGTCGGGCTCCGGGGCACGTCGGTGGGCGCGGCGTCGAGTCGCGCTCACGAGATCAAATGTAGGCGTTTTATTCGTCTATGTCAATTGATTGCAACGGTTTATGTGTCTGGTTGATACGAATCTGGGTAGCAGGACGCGGGCTTCTTCATGGGGACGCTTTTACGGCGACGACGGTGTTGGGCATGTCCCCGCTGCGCGGGGCCGGGCTGCGGGCCGCGTAGGAAACGATACTACCGTTTCCAACGCGGCGGAGCCCCTGGCGGACTCCTCTCGTTCCGCCCCGTCTCCTCCGATCGCCATCCCCTTCGCGTTCCCCTCCGCCAGGGTCTCCGCCCTCCGGGCCCGCATCCCTCATGCAACGTCGCAGGTGACGCCGGTCCTTGCGCGGGCTATCCTGTCCCGGCGTTTGGCCGATCTGCCTGCTCTTCCCCCGACTCCGATGAGCGACCTCCGTCAACGCGACGCCCTCGCCGCCAGCTACGACGCCCTCGCCGCCGAGTACGGGCGGCGGCTCGCGGGGGAGCTGGCGCACAAGCCCTTCGACCGCGCGCTCCTCGACCGCTTCGCCGACCGGGTGCGCGGCCTCGGGCCGGTGGTGGACGTGGGGTGCGGGCCCGGGCAGGTGGCCGCCTACCTCCACGAGCGGGGCGTGGATGCGCGTGGCCTGGACCTGTCGCCCGCCATGGTCCGCGAGGCGCGCGGGCGGTATCCCGACGTCTCCTTCTCGGTCGGCGACATGACGTCGCTGGACGAGGCCGACGGGGCGTGGGCCGCGGCGGTCGCCTTCTACTCGCTCATCCACCTTCCCCGCGACGAGGTGGGGGGCGCGCTCCGCGAGCTGCGGCGCGTCCTGCGGGCGGGCGGCCTCCTCCTCGTGGCCTTCCACGTGGGCGACGAGGTCCGGCACTTCGACGAGCTGTGGGGGGTGCCCGTCGACCTCGACTTCGTCCTCTTCACCCCCGGGGAGATGCGGGGGTGGCTGGACGAGGCGGGGCTCACGGTGGAGTGGCTGGAGGAGCGCGACCCGTACCCCGGCGTGGAGGCGCAGACGCGCCGCTGCTACCTCCTGGCGCGCGCCCCCTGAGCCCGCGCCCGGTTGCCCCGGGGGCGCGGCGGACGCATCCTTCAGGGCCCACCGGAATCCGAGTCTCCCCTCGCGCCGCGCGCCGTGCCGCCGCTCGCCTTCCTCCTCGCCGCCCCGCTCCGGTACGCCCTCGCCATCGTGGTGCTGGGGGCGCTCTTCGCGGCCGACCGGCGGCTGCGCGGCGACCGGCGCTACGCCTTCCGCTGCGCGGTGGGGGTGGCGGCGTTCGTGGCGGTGCTGGCCGCGGCGCACTGGCGCACCTTCGAGGGGCTGGTCGCCGTCTACCTGGCCAACGGCGCCATCGCGGCGGCGGCGGTAGCGTGCGTGCTCTACGACCGGCGGCGGACGCGGAGCGGGCGGCCGGTGAAGACGCGGTGGCGGCGGCGGGTGGGGGTGGCGCTGGGGGCGGCGGCGGTGGCGGCGTACTTCGCGGGGGCCGTCTACTCCTTCCGCGGCCTCGTCCACCTCTGGGACCAGTACCACTACTTCGTGGGAGGCAAGTACTTCCCCGAGCTGGGGTACGACGGCCTCTACCGCTGCGCCGCCGTGGCCCAGGACGAGCTGGGCGCCGAGCTCTACGACACCCCGGACGGCCCCCGCGTGGCCGACCTCCGCGCCGAGGTCCGCGCCCCCGGCCACCGCATCCGCAACCTGGGGCGCGACAACCACCTCGTCCCCGCCACGGAGGCGCTGGCGCACCCCGAGGCGTGCCGCGACCGCTTCACCCCCGCGCGGTGGGCGGCGTTCAGGGCCGACGTCCGCTTCTTCCGCCTCACCGCCGGCCCCGCCGCGTGGGCCGAGATGAACCGCGACCACGGCTACAACCCGCCCCCGCTCTGGACCCTCGTGGGCGGGGGGATCGCCTCGCTCCGCCCCGCCTCGCTGGGGTGGCTCCAGGCGCTGGCGGCGCTCGACGTGGCGCTGGTCCTGGGGTGCTTCGCGGCGCTGGCGTGGGCGTTCGGGTGGCGGGTGGCGGCGGTGGGGGCGGTGTTCTGGGGGAGCCAGGCGTACTCCACCTTCTTCTGGACGGGCGGGGCGTACCTCCGGCACGACTGGCTCTTCCTCCTGGTCCTCTCGGCGTGCCTCGCGCGGAAGCGGCGCTTCGGGGCGGCCGGGGCGTCGCTGGCCGTGGCCTCGCTCCTGCGCGTCTTCCCGCTCCTGATGGCGGCGGGGTGGGCGGTGCAGGCCGTGTCGCAGCTGGTGCGCACGGGGACGCTGGCGCCCTCGCACCGGCGGCTCCTGGCCGGGGGGCTCCTGGCCGCGGCGGTGCTCGTCCCGCTGAGCGCCGTGTACGCCGGGGGCGACGCGTACCCGGCGTTCGCGCGGCACATCCGGCTCCACAACGGGACGCCGCTCACCAACCACGTGGGGCTCCCGGCGCTCCTGTCGCAGGGGGTGGGGGTGGGCCCGGAGAGCGGGCGGGCGAAGTACGTGCGCGACCTGGACGCCCCCGACCCCTTCGGCGAGTGGAAGCGGATGCGGCTGGAGCGGGCCGGGCGGGCGCGGCCGGTGTTCTGGCTGGTGGTGGCGGCGACGCTGGGGTGGTTCGCGGGGGTGGTGTGGCGGATCCGCCGGGCGTGGATCGCGGAATCCCTGAGCCCGCTCTGGATCGCGGTGCTCCTCCAGCTGACCACGTACTACTACGCCTTCCTCCTCCTGGCCGCCCCGCTCACCCGCGCGCGGCGCTCGCTGGAGCTGCCGCTGCTGAGCCTGGCCGCGCTCTCGCAGCTGGCGTGGGCCACCTTCTGGTGGAACGACGACCGCTACGCCGCCCTCTCGGTGCTGGCGCTCGCCTTCTGCTACGCCGCCGTCGCCGCCTTCGCCCGCGGCCGCCGCCGCGCCCGCGAGCGCGTGCGGCTCCGCGCCACGCCGGCGGTCGGCGCGGTGGCGGCGGCGCGGACGTAGGGCGGGCGAGGGACAGGGGACAGGGGACAGGGGGATACGCCGGGACGACGGGTGGCCGTGCGCGCTCCGGCATCGTCGGCCCTCACCCCGCGGTGGGGTGGGGGAGAGCCCGGAAGTCGCGGATCGGATTGGAGTTCTCCCCTCCCTCGCGGAGCGGGGGAGGGGCCGGGGGTGGGGGCCGCCGAGGCATGCGACGGAACCTGGTCGAAGCGCGCCCGAAGTTCCGCCGTTCAGCGAATTTGCGTGAGGGATGCGGGCCCGAAGGGCGGAGACCCTGGCGGAGGGAATGCGAAGGGGCGGCGATCCGCGACGAAGCGGCGGAATGCGCGGCGTCCGCCAGGGGCTCCGCGCCGTCGCAAACGGTAGTATCGTTTGCTACGGCGCCCGCAGCCCGGCCCGGAGCGCAGCGGAGGGACACGCCCAGATCCGTCGTCTCCGTAAGCCGTCGCAGTTGCCGTTGAAGTTGCCGTAGATCCTGGAGAAGAGATGAAGACCGCAGCACGCCCGACGACGCTCCTCCTCGCCGCCCTGCTGGCGTGTGCGGCCGTCCCGCGCTCCGCCGCCGCGCAGCACAAAGAGCCCGACCCCGCCGTGGCGCGCATCGCCCGCGAGAGCCGCGCGCGCCTGGACGGGCTCCGCTCTCTGACGCTGGAGCAGACCGCGCTCGGCACGCGCCTGACGACGCACCTGGAGCGCGGCGGCGACCCCTCGCGCCCGCTCCCGTGGACGCTCTACCTCAGCGGCGACGCCATGGACGCCTTCGGCGCCATGTTCGCCGTCATGGGCCAGATGCTCCCGCTCACCGTGCTGGCGCTCGACCACGACTCGGCCGCCGACCTCCGCCTCGCGGGGACGGAGACGGTGGACGGGCGCCCGGCGTTCGTCGTCGAGGGCTCCACCGGGCGCGCCTCGTCGCCCGACCTCGCGGCGGGGGGCGTGATCGCGACGATGCGCCTCCTGGTGGACTCCGCCGACCTGCGGGTGCGCCGGATGGAGGTCCGCACGGGCGGCGACGGCGCGGGGAGCTTCACCGCCGACTTCCTCGACTGGCGCGAGGTGGAGGGGGTCGCGCTCCCCTGGCGGCGGCGGCTGGTGATGCACGGCTTCGGCGCCATGGGCGAGGACCTGGAGGTGACCGTCGAGGCCATGCGCGAGGCCCGCGGGGAGATCGAGAAGCTCCCCCCGGAGCAGCGCGCCGAGGCCGAGACGGTGATGGCCGCCTTCGACGAGATGTCGCGCACGGGGACGCTGACCGTCGAGGTGGCGGTGACGGCCGCGCGCGTCAACGCCCCCCGCCCCGAGGGGATGCTGAACGTCACCGAGGTCTCGGAGGAGGAGGCGCCGGACGGGGGCGGGTGAGGGGCCC
>DATACF010000126.1:0-2049 GCA_036259235.1 Longimicrobium sp.
CGGCGCTCGACCGGCGGGGGGTCGGCCCTAGCGGGCGTCCTCGCGCGCGAGACGGTGGAGGATCTCCTGGTCGTCGGCGTCGTTGCGGACCACGTAGAGGGACGTGCCCGTGAGGCCGGCGATCCGGGCGCGCTCGGGGAGCCGCACCTCGCCTCGCTTCTCCCCCGTGGCGCTCCGCACCTCCCAGCGCTGGCCGGGGTCGGAGGAGGGCACCTGGACCCAGACGCCGCCGCGCGGGTCGGCCATCAGGTTGCTGAAGTAGGGCTTGGTCTCGGGGAAGTCCATCTTCCGGCCCACGCTGTCGAGGACGGGGTTGGCCTCCTGGTAGCCGCGGCGGTCGGCGGCGGTGACGCGCGCGGCGGGCGCGCTCGCCTGGAAGAGGACGCCGGTGCCCCCCGGCCCCGCCCGCTTCACCTCGTACCGCGCCCCGTTGCCGAAGAGGACGGTGCCGTCGGGCGCCACCGTCCACACCGGGCGCGGGGCGAAGGGGGGCTCCACCAGCTGCGCCCCCGGCTTCGGGCCCGTGACCACGACCTGGAGGAGCGAGTCGAGCTGCACCAGGGGGGTGGCGCGGCCGTCGGAGACGGAGACGCGCATCACCACCGGCCGCGTCCCCGCGCCCTGCCCGGGGCTCACGGGCTCGAACTTGACCGCCACCGCCCCGTCGCCCGCCGGGTGGGCGTCCATGGCGAAGCCCAGCTTGCGGTCGAGGGGGACGTTGCGGACGTGCTTCCCCGTCGAGCGGCTGTACTCGACCAGGGTGCTCAGGGTGGCGTCGAGGACGAAGAGGGCGTCGTCGCCCACCAGCGCGGCGGAGGCCGGGGCCTGGAGCTCGCCGGGCCCGCGCCCCTTGCGCCCCACGGTGCGGAGGTGGCGGCCGTCGCGGTCGAAGACCAGGACCCGCTTGTCGCCGAAGTTGAGGACGTAGAAGTTCCCCTCGGCGTCTTCCTGGACGTCGTTCATGACGCCGAAGAGCGTCGTCTCGGAGTCGCCGTCGGCGCCGACGATGGCGGCCTGGCGGAACGCCCACCCGGGAACGGTGGAGGCGACGGCGAGCGGCCCGGTGGACGCGGCGCGGGCCTCGCGCTCCGTCCCGCAGGCGGCGGCCAGGAGAACGCAGCCGGCGGCGAGGAGCGCGGCGGGGATCGTGGAGGGTCTCGGCATCGGGGGTACTCCGTGGGTACGGCGATGAAGCGGGCCGGGTCGCGCGGCGCGCGCCCGGCGCGGGAGGATCAGAGCGACCACCAGTCGTCGGAAAGGGCGGCGCGGAGGGCGCGCGCTCCCTGGGCGCCCGTGCGGACCTGCCGGACGTTCCCCTCCGCGTCGACGAAGAGGAGGACCGGGGGCGTGCGGACGCGGTCGCGGCTGTACAGGACGCCGGCGAAGTCGCGGTAGACGGGGAAGTCCGCCACCCGCCCGCGCAGCGCCCCGGTCTCGGGGGCGGTCCCCAGGGAAAGGACCAGGAGCCGGAAGGGGAGGGCGCCGCCGGGGCGGGCGCGGACCTCGGCCAGGGCCTCCAGCTCGCGGTCGCAGGGGCCGCAGATCGGGTGGACCACCATGAGCAGGGTGGGCCGGCCGTCCAGGAGCGTGGCGAGCGAGACCGCCTCTCCCCGCGCGTCCTCGAGCTGCACCTCGGGGGCGAGGTCGCCGGGCTTGATCCCGAGCTCCGCGGGCGGGGCGACCCCCGCGACCCGCTGGTAGGCCACCAGCCCCACGCCGGCGACGAGGGGGAGGGCCACCACCAGGTTGCTGAGGATGCGCCGCAGGCGCACCCGCCGGGTGCGGTTCATCGGGCCGCCTCCGCGCCCGGGAGGAGCGAGGTCAGCTCGTAGCGCTGGAGCTTGACCCACAGCGTGGTGCGCGACATCCCCAGGGCGCGCGCCGCCTCGCTCTTGTTCCCGCCGGTCTCGGCGAGGACGCGGAGGATCCGCTCGGCCTCGCGGCGGGGGTCGCGGGGGGCGGCGTAGCGGGCGGTGGCCCGCGGGGCGTCGGCGTCGGCGGCGCGCGGGGCGCGGACGTCGCTCGGGAGGTGCTCGGGGGCGACCGGCG
>DATACF010000127.1:0-1718 GCA_036259235.1 Longimicrobium sp.
CGGTCATGTCGGGCTGGCTCTCGATGATGGCGGCCAGCCCCTGCCGCACCACCGGGTGGTCGTCGGCGACCACGATGCGGATGGGCCGCGGGGTGGCCGGGGAAGCGGCGGGGATGTTGATTTCGGCCGCGACTCCTCCGAATCACCCGCGCCCCGGCCCGGCATGCCCGACGCTTCCCCGGCCACCCCGCGGCCCATCCGCATCGTGGTCGCCGACGACCACCCGGTGGTGCGGCAGGGGCTGGCCGCCATCATCGAGAGCCAGCCCGACATGACCGTCGTCGCCTCCGCGGCCGACGGCGAGCAGGCGGTGCGCGCCTTCCGCGAGCACCGCCCCGACGTGGCGCTCGTCGACCTGATCATGCCCGGGCTGGACGGCGCCGAGGCCACCGCCGCCATCCGCCGCGAGTTCCCCGACGCCAACGTGGTCGTGCTCACCACGTACGCCGGCGACGAGGACATCTACCGCACCCTGCAGGCGGGCGCCCGCGCCTACGTCCTCAAGGACGCCCCCAGCGACGAGCTGCTGGAGGTGATCCGCAGCGCTGGCGCGGGGCGGCGCCACATCGCCCCCGACATCGCCGCCAAGCTGGCCGAGCGCCTCACCGGCACCGGCCTCACCGACCGCGAGCGCGACGTGCTGCGCCTGATGGCCGGCGGCGCCAGCAACGAGGAGATCGGGCGCGCGCTCTTCATCTCCGTCGGCACCGTCAAGTACCACGTGAACCACATCCTGGGGAAGCTGGGCGTGGAGGACCGCACGCAGGCCGTCATCGCCGCCCTCCGCCGCGGCCTCGTCCGCCTCTGACGTCCATTCGTAACGGAATGACATCACACGGAGTCAACGGAGTCGACGGAGGAGTAACTCCGACAACTCCGTTGACTCCGTGTGATCCTCAAGTCGTTTGATCGCAACGGTGATAGGGGCAACCCCTATCGGAGGTTAGGGGTTCACCCCCTCACACCGGCCGAAAAAAGACGGGACCTCCGGCGGTCGCCGGGGAAGCGGGCGCGCGGCTATCTCTTCTCTCCGAGTTTCGCGGTGTTCACACCGAGCGATTTCGAGGGGAGGGGGGGAAGATGCCCGCAGCACTGATCGCGCGTTCCGCCGACGCGCTCCTGCATCCGTCCGTGCGCCGCGCCCGCGACTACCTGGAGTCCCACCAGGGGCCGCGGGTGTCGCTGGACGAGCTGGCCCGCGCGGCGTTCATGTCCAAGTACCACCTGGTGCGCCGCTTCAAGGCCGCCGTCGGCGTCACGCCCGGGCAGTACCAGGTCTTGATGCGCCTGGCCCGCGCCCGCACCTTCCTGGAGCAGGGGCTCCCGGTGGCGTGGGTGGCGTACGAGACCGGCTTCGCCGACCAGAGCCACCTCACCCGCGCCTTCCGCGAGGCGTACGGCGTGACCCCCGCCCGCTTCGCCGCGCTCGCCGCGTCGGAGGAGGGCGGCGCCCCCCGCCCGGTCCGCGATGACGGCGAAGCACCCGCCCCGGCCGGGCACGGCCACGGCCCGGAGGCGGAGATCCCGCGGCTGGCGGCGGTGGCGTGAGCCGCCCGCCGCGCCGCCCTCCGGCACGACGCGAAGGCGAAGCATGATCCCGCACCTCCCGTCCACGACGGCGTTCGCCTCCCTCCGCCTGCACCCGGAGAGGGAGGCGTCCGAGCGCGAGGAGCACCTGGCCCGCGCCCGCTCCCTCCTCCTGGAAGGCGCCGAGCAGC
>DATACF010000128.1:0-7934 GCA_036259235.1 Longimicrobium sp.
ACCGACGACGACCGCCGGCGCCGGTAGCCGGCGGGGGGCGCGAGATAAGTGGTGAGTCCTGAGTCCTGAGTTCCCGGAGTCGGTATCCTCTGTGTAGTTCAGCACTCAGGACTCAGGACTCAGAACTTCTGAAGTCGATGGGACATTCGAGCACTCACTTCAGAGATTCGCGATGCTCTCGGGGCCCAGGCGGGCGCGCCGCTTCCGCTCGCGGACGCGCTCGCGCATCTCGCGGAGCTCGGCGTCGAAGCGCTGGACGGCCTCGGCGAAGGAGCGGCCGCGCGTGGTGGCGAGCCCCGTGTCGCCGGTGAGCTGGCGGACGGCGCGCCCCAGCGAGCGGTAGTCGACGTAGCCCGTCAGCCGCGCCACGGCCAGCACGCTCCGCTTCGGCTCCTCCAGGAGCGAGAGCGCCAGGAGGACGCGCATCCAGGGGAAGAGGCGCCGGGGGTGGGGAAGCCCCTCGCGCGCGCACCACCCCGCCAGCGTCCGCTCGCCCACCCCGAAGACCCCCGCCAGCTCCGTCCGCCCGCCCCCGTCCACCACCACCTCGGCCGCCGCCCGCAGCAGCGTCAGCGCCGGCGCCGACACGTAGCGCGAGAGCGCGGGCTCCAGCCGCCGCTTGAGCGGGCGCGCGTGCGCCGCCCGGAGCCGCGGGAGGAGCGCGGCGGGGGTGCGCTCGACCCCCAGGTCGGCCAGCTCGCTCACCCCCCACTCCAGGAGCCGCCGCGCGCCGCCGACCCGCCACGGGTTCATCTCCACCGCCGACACGACGGGGACCGACGGCGTCCGCCGCAGCAGCTCCGCCACCCGCGGGTCCGGCTCCGCGTCCCCGTCCGCGAACGGGTCCAGGAGCACCGCCGACGACGGCGGCTCCTGCTCGGCGCATCCCATCAGCTCGCCCCACCCCTGCACCCGCACCGTTTCGTACCGCCAGCCGAAGTCGCGGAAGGCGGAGAGCCGCGGCGAGTCGAGGACGACGAGCCGGCGCGCGGGATGGGTGAGGTACCCACGAGATGGCGTGTCAGGGCGTATCATCTCGTACCCTCCATGTGTTGCATCCCGAGAAAGTAGACACCCATCTTGGAGCGCTCCCGTTGGTTCCGTCCCCCAGAGATGGAGATCTCCCAATGAACGCACGACGGCTTTCCCTGCTCGCGGGCGCGGCGCTCTTCCTCGGCGCGTGTGCCCAGTCCGATCCCGTGGCGCCCGTTCTCCCGTCGTCCGCGCCATCGAAGGACGGCGGCGTCATGATGGGCTCGGGGAACTCGACCCTCGATCCCCACTTCGAGCGTGGAGGCTCGATGATGGGATCGGGAAACGCCACCGGAGGCGGCGTGATGCTGGGCTCCGGAACGATGGCCGCCACCGCCTCGCAGGACGGAGGCTCCACGATGGGATCGGGCACCTTCGCGACGACGGGAGGCGAACCGGCCGCAGCGGAGCGCGGCGGCGTCATGCTGGGCTCCGGGACCTGAGCCGCCCGGCGGCGATCCGTCAGGTCTCCTCCCACGCTGGGTGCTGGGAATCTGCCTCTCCGGAGTTCCAGCACCCCGCCTCCAGGCTCCGGACCAGCTCTCTCGACAGGACCTCCGCGGGCCGCGTGGACCGGGGGGTGGAGGGGAGCGGAGCCGCGTCCGCCGACTCGTACCGGTGGAGGTGGTCCAGCGCCGCGTCCACGCGCGCCAGCGTGTCGGCCTCCCCGTCTTCCACGGCCGTGGCGCGTGCCGTATCCAGCGCGTGCTTCGCGTCGTCCCACCTCGAGAGGCTGAGGGCGCCCAGCCCGATCTCCAGTGCGGCGCCGGCCCGTTTTCCGGGACCTCCCTCGGCGCCGATGATCGTCCAGGCCTCCGAGGCGTAGCGGAGGTGTTCGTCCGGCTCGCCGACCGCGCCCGCCGCGCGGGCGGCGCAGGAGAGCGCGACCAGCCGCCGCTCCGTGTCGTCGAAGTTCGGCAGCAGGGCCTTCAGCACCCGGAGCACCCGTCCGAAGTGCCCCTGCTGCAGCCAGAGGTGCGAGATGTCGAAGGCGAGCCGCAGCAGGTGGGGATGTCCCGGCCCGTACGCGGCGCAGGCATCCGCCGCGTATCGCTCGGCCCGGGCGTACTCTCCCGTCATCACGGCCACGACGAAAAGGTCGTGCAGCACCTTCGCCCGGCGGCCGTGCATCCGGTGCCGCGCCGCCACCCGGTACGCGGCCATGAGCTGTCGGCGGGCCTCGGGGTAGTCGCCGGTCTTCAGGTGCAGGTTGCCGAGGCTGTTGAGCGCCGTCGACTGAGCCTCCCAGTCCTCGTTCCAGACCGCCACCCGCGCCGCCCGGCGGAACCAGAGCGCCGCCTCCCGGTGCGCCGCCTGGGCGCGCGCCACCTTCCCCGCGACCCATGCGATCCGCGGGTTCTCGGGCCACGCCTCGGCCCCCAGCTCGGCGAAGAGGAGCGCCGCGGCCCCCGCGTCGCGCCCCAGCGCCCAGTCGGCCACCGAGAGGGAGGCGTTGGCCAGGGTCGCCGGGTCGGCGCGGGAGGGGGCGCGCAGCTCGGTGGCGATCACCGACAGCGGCGCCCAGAGCGCGACGTCGCCGAAGTCGTGGCGGAGGACCGCCTCCTCGAAGTCGCGCGCCTGCTCGCCGCCCCCCAGCGCCGCCCAGGCCCCCGGCCCGCCCGTCCACGTCGCCAGCCGGTGGTAGACGCGCCAGAGAAAGAGCGCGTGCTCGGGAGGCGCCGCCTCCAGGAGCGCCGCGTCGCCCGTGTGCGCGCCGCGCACGGAGAGCGGGTGCGCGAAGTCCAGCGGGGCGGGGGGGAGGTGGGCGTCGCTCGACCGCCGGCGCTTGTGCATGTGCGTCTTCCGTACGGAGGGGGACCGAAGCGGCGCAATCCGCGCGCGAGGATCGTCGGCTATTGTAGGGTGTGAGCACCGTCAACGTCCACGACACCAAATGCCAGGTTCCGCTCGCGGACGTCCCCAAAGACCCGCCCCGGCGCCCGCACTTGCGCGTCTCACGCCCCTCCGCGACCTTGTGAGCCCCGGTTGAGCGGGTACGCCGCGTGCAGAGGGCGCTCCCCGACCCCGCGCCATCCCTGACGGGACGCGGGTTTTGCGCTTGACAGGAGCGCGATTTCCGGATAGTTTTCCGGTTTATGTTGAAAGTCAGCCTCGCGGCGGTGGACCGCGGAGAAGTACAGCTGCGGGAGCAGGTGCCGCCCGACCACCCGGTGTTGACCGACTCGGGTGTGGCGCTTTCGAGCCCCTTGAGCGTCGACCTCACCGCCCGCTCGGTGGGCGAAGGGGTCCTGGTGCGCGGCACCCTCCGCGGCGCGGTGCGGACCGCCTGCCGCCGCTGCCTCGCGCCCGTCGAGCAGGACGTCGACGCCGAGGTGGACCTCCTCTTCATGGCCCCCACGGGCGAAGAGGGGGAAGAAGAAGACGGGGAGGTGTACCCCCTCCCGGCGCGGGGAGACGACCTCGACCTGACCGACGCGGTCCGCGAGCAGGTCCTCCTCGCCGTCCCCCAATACGCCCTCTGCCAGGAGGAGTGCCGCGGTCTCTGCCCGAGCTGCGGCGCCAACCTCAACGAGGGGGCGTGCGAGTGTGTTCCCGAAGCGGCCCCGAGCCCGTGGGACGCGCTGAAGAACGTCAAGTTCGACTAGAACCTTACAGCCTGTTCCAGAGAGGGCTCCATGGCCGTACCGAAGAGACGCCAGTCCAAGCAGCGCCAGCGCAAGCGCCGCACGCACGTGAAGGCCGCCATGCCGGCGTTCATCAACTGCCCCCGCTGCGGAGACCCCACGCTCCCGCACCGGGTCTGCCAGAACTGCGGCCACTACCGGGGCCAGCAGCGCATCGAAGTCGAAGAGTTCTGAGCCACGCGCTCCGCTCCTCCACACACATGCGGATCGCGGTGGACGCGATGGGCTCCGACCGTGCCCCGGCCGTCGAGGTCGAGGGAGCGGTCGGAGCTTTGCTTGACCGGCCGGACACCACCGTCGTCCTGGTCGGCGACCGGGCCGTGGTCGAGGCCGAGCTGGCCCGCCACCCCGAGGCCCCGCGCGAGCGGATCGAGGTGGTCGACGCCCCCGACGTCATCGAGATGGGCGAGCCCCCCGCGCAGGCGGTGCGGCGCAAGCCCCGCTCGTCGATCGTCGTGGGCACCCGCCTGGTCAAGAGCGGCGAGGCCGACGCCTTCCTGAGCGCCGGCTCCACCGGCGCCGTCATGGCGGCCGCGCACTTCATCCTCCGCCCCCTCCCCGGGGTCGACCGCCCCGCCGTGGGGTCGGCGATCCCCACCGCCACGGGGAAGACGTTCCTCATCGACATGGGGGCCAACGTCGACACCCGCCCCCAGCACCTCCGCCAGTTCGCCCACCTGGGGACCATCTACGCCGAGGACCTGATGCGGGTCGAGAGCCCCCGCGTCGGGCTCCTGAACATCGGCGAGGAGCCCGAGAAGGGGAACGAGAAGACGCTGGAGGCGTACGGCCTCCTCTCGCGCGACCCCGACCTCAACTTCGTGGGGAACATCGAGGGGCGCGAGGTCATCAAGGGCCGCTGCGACGTCCTGGTCTGCGACGGCTTCGTCGGCAACATCCTGCTGAAGTTCTACGAGTCGATGGCCGGCTTCCTGGGCGGGCTCCTGCGCGACGAGATGGAGGCGCAGGGGGTCCGGCTCGACCTGGACCGCATCTGGAGCCGTCTCGACTACTCGTCGTACGGCGGCGCCCCGCTCCTGGGCGTCAACGGCGTCGTCGTCATCTCCCACGGGGGCTCGCCCCCGCAGGCCATCCGCAACGGCATCGGCGTCGCCGCGCAGTCGGTCGAGCGCGGGATGGTCGGGCACATCGCCCGGCGCCTGGCCGAGCTGGCCGATTCCCCGGAAATCGCATGATCCAGAGAGCCCCGCGCGCCCGCATCGTCTCGACGGGCCGCTTCAACCCCCCGAAGGTCCTCACCAACGCCGACCTCGAGCGGATGGTGGAGACCAGCGACGAGTGGATCCACACCCGCACGGGGATCCGCGAGCGCCGCGTGGCCGACAGGGACGTGGGCGCCGCCGACATGGCCGCCGCCGCCGCCCGCGTGGCCATGGAGCGCGCCGGCGTCGACGCCGCGGGGCTCGACATGATCCTCCTCTCGACCGCCACCCCGGACCGGCTCCTCCCCTCCACCGCCTGCGACGTGCAGGCGCTCCTGGGGGCGCGCAACGCGGCGGCGTACGACTTCGCCACCGCCTGCTCGGGGTTCCTCTACGGGCTCTCGATGGCCGAGGCGCACATCGCCTCGGGGCAGGCGGAGACGATCCTCCTGGTGGCCACCGAGAAGATGAGCTCGATCATCGACTGGACCGACCGCGCCACCTGCGTCCTCTTCGGCGACGGCGCCGGGGCGGCGATCATCCGCGCGGCCGACGGCGACGGGCGGGGGATCCTCTCGGGGTACATGAAGAGCGACGGCACCCTGGCCGACCTCCTCTACCGCCCCGGCGGCGGCGCCCGCTTCCCGCTCGACATCGCCGTCCTCGACGAGCGGAGCCACTACGTGAAGATGGCGGGCCCCGAGGTCTTCAAGTCGGCGGTGCGCGCCATGTGCGAGGCCGCCGAGTCGGCGCTCCAGCGCGCGGGGGTCACGGCCGACGAGATCGACCTCCTCGTCCCCCACCAGGCCAACATGCGGATCATCGACGCCACGGCGAAGTACGCGAAGATCCCCCCCGAGAAGGTCTTCATCAACGTCGACCGCTACGGGAACATGAGCTCGGCCTCGATCCCCGTGGCCCTCGACGAGGCGCGGGAGCAGGGGCGGATCGGCGAGGGGTCGCTGGTGCTGATGGTGGCCTTCGGCGCCGGCTTCACCTGGGCCGCCAACGTGGTGCGCCTCTGATGGCGACGCGGATCGGGCTCCTCTTCCCCGGCCAGGGGTCGCAGACGGTCGGGATGGGGAAGGACCTCGCCGAGGCCTTCCCGGAAGCGCGCGAGGTCTTCGAGGCGGCGGACGACGCCCTCTCCTTCGGCCTCACGAAGGTGATGTGGGAGGGCCCGGACGACGCGCTCACCCTCACCCGCAACACCCAGCCGGCGCTCCTCGTCCACAGCGCCGCGGTCTGGGCGGTCGTGCGCAACGCCGACCTCGCCGTCCTCTGCGCCGCCGGCCACTCGCTGGGCGAGTTCAGCGCCTACCACGCCGCCGGCTCCCTCGCCTTCGCCGACGCCGTGCGCACCGTGCGCCGCCGCGGCGAGCTGATGTTCGAGGCCGGCCAGGCGCGCCCCGGGACGATGGCGGCGGTGCTGGGGCTCGACGACGACGTGGTCGAGGGCGTCTGCCGCGAGGCGAGCACGGAATCGTCCGTCGTCGTCCCCGCCAACTTCAACACCCCCGGCCAGGTCGTCGTCTCGGGCGACGTCGACGCGGTCGACCGCGCGGGCGCCATGCTGATCTCCGCGGGCGCCAAGAAGGTCCAGCCGCTCAACGTCTCCGGCGCCTTCCACTCGCCGCTGATGGCCCCGGCCGGCGCCGGCCTCCAGGCGCAGCTCGAGGGCGCCCCCTTCGCCGACCCCGCCTTCCCCGTCGTCTCCAACGTCACCGCCACCGCCGTCTCCGACGCGGACGAGGCGCGCCGCCTCCTGGTGGAGCAGCTGACCTCGGCGGTGCGCTGGACGCACTCGGTGCGGACGATGCTGGAGCTGGGCGTGGAGCGCTTCCTGGAGGTGGGGACGGGGAAGGTGCTCACGGGGATGCTGAAGCGGATCGACCCCGCCGCCGCCGGCCTCGGCACCCCGCTGGGAACGGCGGACCAGGTGCGGTCCTTCCTGGAGAGCGGCCAGTCCTGAGTCCTGAGTGCCAGGTCCTGAGATTGCGCGAGAGCGACTCAGGACTTAGCACTTAGGACTCAGGACTTTTTTTCTTCCGAGCGACGGAGGTATCGGGTGGAGCTGCAGGGACAGGTGGCGCTGGTGACCGGCGCGTCGCGGGGGATCGGGCTGGCGATCGCGCGGGAGCTGGCGTCGGCGGGCGCGAGGGTGGCGGTCGTGGCGCGCGACGGCGCGCGGGCCGAGGCCGCGGCGGCCGGGCTCCCGGGAGAGGGGCACCGGGGGTACGGGTGCGACGTGGCGAGCTCCGAGGCGGTCAACGAGCTGGTGAAGCGGGTCGAGGAGGAGATGGGGAGCCTCGACGTCCTGGTCAACAACGCCGGCGTCACCCGCGACAACGTCCTGATGCGGATCAAGGACGAGGACTGGGACGCGGTGCTCGACACCAACCTCCGCGGCGCCTTCAACACCATCCGCGCGGCCTCCCGCGGGATGATGAAGCGCCGCGCGGGGCGGATCGTCAACATCACCTCCGTCGTGGGCCTGATGGGGAACAAGGGGCAGGCGAACTACGCCGCCTCCAAGGCGGGGGTGCTCGGCCTGACCAAGTCGGTGGCCAAGGAGCTGGCGTCGCGCGGGGTTCTGGTCAACGCCGTGGCGCCGGGATACATTGAGACCGACATGACGGCCGACCTCCCCGACGCCGCGCGCGAGGCCCTTTCCGGCGCCATCGCGCTGGGGCGGCTGGGGCGGCCCGAGGACATCGCTCCGGTGGTCCGCTTCCTGGCGGGGCCGGGTGCGTCGTACATCACCGGGCAGACCCTGGTGGTGGACGGCGGGATGGTGATGTAGGGCGGGGTGGGGACGGCGCCCCGGCGGATCGGTTCTTGAAACGGGAAAAGCAACCTCAAACGGAGCACGGGCAAATGGCGGACATCGAGCAGAAGGTCAAGGACATCATCATCAACGAGCTGGGCGTCGAGGCCGAGAAGGTCACCCGCGAGGCCTCCTTCGTGGAGGACCTGGGCGCCGACTCGCTCGACACCGTCGAGCTGGTGATGGCGTTCGAGGAGGAGTTCGGGATGGAGATCCCGGACGAGGAGGCCGAGAAGCTCCAGACCGTCGGCGACGCCATCGACTACA
>DATACF010000129.1:0-2017 GCA_036259235.1 Longimicrobium sp.
GCCGTGGGCCGAGCGGACGAAGGAGATCGCCGCCGAGCCGCCCACCGAGGACGTCTTCGTGGTCACCAACAACCACTTCCGCGGCAAGGCGGCCTCGCGGAGGGCGGCGTCGGGCTCGGCGGGGTGGGCGAAGCCTTCGAGCGACTCGCCGTATTCGGCGACGAGGCCGGGGGGCGCGGGGACGGGGCGGCCCTCGACCATCGACTTCAGCATCAGCGCGTTGACGGCCGCCTTGCCGCGGAAGTGGTTGTTGGTGACCACGAAGACGTCCTCGGTGGGCGGCTCGGCGGCGATCTCCTTCGTCCGCTCGGCCCACGGCTTCAGCTCGTCGGCGGTGTAGAGGTAGTCGTAGCGGGCGTCGCGCCCCGCGTTCTCGCGGAACCAGTCCTTGTAGTTGCGGCCGTGGACGCGCACGTACCCCACCGGCGCGGTGGCCAGCGCGCTGGGCTTGATCGAGTCCTTGAAGAGCGGCTGGTCGATGTTCACGAACCCGATCCCCCGCGCCGCCAGGGCATCGAAGAAGTGGGGCGTGTTCCAGCTGGCGTGCCGCACCTCCAGGACCATCGGGTAGTCGCGGAAGACCGTGACGACGTCGTCGAGCCACTCGCGCGTTTCGTCGGTGCGGCGGAAGCTCCAGGGGAACTGGAGGAGGAGCGCGCCCAGCTTCCCCGATTCCATCATCGGGTCCATCCCCGCGCGGACCTCGTCGACCTCGGTTTGCGTCCACGGCTCCTTGCGCTGGTGGGTGAAGCGCTGGTGGAGCTTGGCGGTGAACCGGAAGGCCGGGTTGTGCTCGACGCGGCGGATCCAGCTCTCGACCGTGGAGGGGCGCGCGGGGCCGTAGAAGGTGGAGTTGATCTCGCAGGTGTCGAAATACGAGGCGATGTACGCCAGCGGGTCGAAGCGCGGCGGCTTCGGGAGCGGGTAGACCACCCCCTCCCAGTCCTTGTACTGGAACCCCGCCGGCCCATAGCGAATCATACGTCCCCTTCCCGCCTCCGTCGTTCCCTTTGTTCCCCCTGCCGCGTGAAAGGGGCGCAAGCTCCGGACCGGACGCCGTCTACGGGGCCGGGCTGAAGAGCAGGAACTGCGGATCTCTCACAGGGGACACAGGGGACACGGGGGAACGGCGGGCGCGAGCCGGGCCCCTCTGTGCACCCTGTGTGAGACCATCCAACAGCCGGTCTCACGCAGAGGAGCAGAGGAAGCAGGGGGAACTGCAGTTCTCTGCTGTCTCTGCTGCTCTGCGTGAGACCCTGTTTTTTGGTGTTTGGGAAAGCCGGAGATCAGCCGGCCTCCAGCCACTCCGCGACGAGACGGTAGGAGATCGACACCTCGGACGGGAGGAGGAAGGTGCCGTCGGCGAGGCCGCGGCGGATCTCGTCGCGGGTGAACCAGCGGGCGTCCTCGAGCTCGTCGTCGAGCGTCACCGGCTGCGCGTCGGTCTCGGCGGTGAAGCCCACCATCAGCGACGCGGGGAAGGGCCAGGGCTGCGACGAGTGGTAGCGCACCTCGCCGAGGCGCACCCCCGTCTCCTCCAGCACCTCGCGCCGGACCGCGTCCTCCAGGCTCTCCCCCGGCTCCACGAACCCCGCCAGCACCGCGTACCGCCCCGGGTCCCACGACGCCTGCCGCCCCAGGAGGCACCGCTCGCCCGCGGTGACCCGCACGATGACCGCCGGGTCGGTCCGGGGGAAGTGGAGCGCCCCGCACGCCGACGCCGTGCAGACGCGCACGTGCCCCGCGTCGCGCGGCTCGGCCGGCTCGCCGCACACCCCGCAGAAGCGGTGGCGGGCGTGCCAGTGGAGGATCCCCCGCGCGAGCGCCAGCATCGACGCCTCCTCGGGGTCGAGCGCCGCGCCGTGGCGGCGGAGCTCGTCGAAGACGGCGTCGCCCGCCAGCGCCGCCGCGTCGGCCGGGTCCTCGTGCCCCACCTCGACCGCGAAGTGCGCCGCCCCCTCGCGCACCCCCAGTAACACCGCCGTCCCCGCGCGGAGGAGCGGCGCCGCCTCCCACG
>DATACF010000130.1:0-2515 GCA_036259235.1 Longimicrobium sp.
ACGACGCCGGGAAACTCCTCCACCTCGCGCAGCAGCACGTTCACCACGGCGTTGGCCTCTCTCTGGTAGCCGTGCTCCATGCTGGTGAAGCGCCGCATGGCCACGGCGTCGGCCTCGTCGAAGAAGAGGACGGCGTCCTGCTCTTCGACGAGGCCGACGCCATCGCCTCCCGCCGCTTCACCTCGATGGACCAGGGGTACCAGCGCGAGGCCAACGCCGTCGTCAACGTCCTCCTCCGCGCCCTCGAGTCCTTCTCCGGCGTGGTGATCTTCGCCACCAACCTGGCCGCCAACTTCGACCCCGCCTTCGAGCGCCGCATCCGCACCCACATCCTCTTCGAGATGCCCGGCCCCGACGAGCGCGAGCGGATCTGGCGCGCCCAGCTCCACGCCCGGAAGACCCCGCTCGCCCCGGACGTCGACTTCCGCGCCCTCGCCGCGGCCTACCCCGCCAGCGGCGGCGACATCAAGAACGCCGTCCTCAAGGCGGCCCAGATGACCATCGCCGAGCCCGGCCCCGACGACGAGAAGCGGATCGCCCACCGCCACTTCGCCGCGGGGATCGAGGAGGTCCTGGCCGCCAAACGGGTCATGGACCAGTCGCTCTTCGGCGGGGGCGCCGCCGCCGCCGGCCTCGCCGCCCTCGCGGCCGACGGGCGCCAGGGGGTGGACGACGAGATGAGCGCCCTCGCCTCCCGCCTGGTGGAGGTCGAGGACGCCCTCGTCCCCGTCCCCGGCGCCGTCCAGCGCGTCGAGGCCGGCCAGGCCGAGCTCCGCCGCCGCATGGACGACCTCCACGCCGCCCTCCAGGCCCGCCCGGACGCCGCCGCCGAGCTCGCCCGCCAGCTCGAGGTCTCGCTGGGCGGCCGCCTCCGCGCCGTCCTCGCCGTCGCCGGCGCCGCCCTCGTCCTCGCCCTCGCCCGGCTCGCGGCGGCGGTGCTATGAGGCCGAATCAGGGCTTTCCCGTTCCGTTTGTCCGCCCGTTCGTCCACCTCTTCCACTTTCCCCCTTGCGCGAACCACGTCCACAATGCACTCTTTCGTATGAGTGCCACGGAAAACGGACATAACGGACAAAATGCTCCGCTGACGCGGAGCGAGCACCGCAGGCGCATCCTCGCGTACCTGCAGGCTCGGTGGCAGCATACGTCGGTGCGCGACCTCGCGCAGGAGATCGGCGTCTCGAAAAGCGCGCTGCACGACCTGGTGCGCGAAGTCCCGAAGGACTACTACGCCGTTTGGCCCAAGGTCGCCAAGTGGTACCTGGAAGATCGTGTGAAGCGGGAGGGCGCTCTGCGGGAAGACGAGATCGACGACTTCGCCATGGTCGCCCTCCAGGTGCTCAACACCATCCCGGAGGCCGAGCAGGCCGACGCGCTCCGCCAGTACGTGGAGTTCCTGGTCCGCCTCCACGACCAGAAGCTCGCGCCGTACCCGGCCTGGCTCGTCCAGCTGCGCGCCGCCGTCGGCCCCGCGCGTCCCGGCGACGACCCCGGCGCGCCGCCGCCCGGACGCGGGAGCGGGTAGCCCGGCGCGGGCGTCTCCGGCGCCCGGCCGCCTCGTCCGGAGGCGGTCATTTCCGGAGATGGAAGCGCGTCGGGCGTGTCCATTTGTCCAGTCCGGCCATTTCTCTTCTTGCGTTCGGCGGAGGCGGACCCTATCGTCTTCCGTGAACGAAAAGAACACTGGACGATTCGGACGCGGCCCGGGCGCCGGGGGCGCGGGACGGGGCCCGCTCACCAGGAGCGAGCACCTGTCCCGGATCACCGCCGTGCTCCAGCGCAGCCCTCTGAGCCTCCGCGAGCTGGAGCGCGAGACGGGCGTGCCCAAGAGCACGCTCCACGCGATCGTGCACGAGCGGCCCGGCGCGGGGATCGAGGCCCTTCCCAGGCTGATCCCCTGGTACGAAGAAGAGCTGCGCCGCCAGGAGGGGAAGCTGGAAGACCCGGCCGACATCGCCATCCTGCTCAACCGCATGTTCGCCGACCTCCCCGCGAGCCGGCGCCGCCGCGTCCTCAAGCGGATGCTCGACGCCGCCGCGGCGGCCTGCGACGAGCAGAAGACCCCCCGCCCCCGCTGGATCGACGACCTCCGCGCCGCCCTCGACGCCGAGGAGCGCGAAGCCGGGGGATGATCCACCCTCGTTCCCGCGGCCTCTACGTTCGCCCCACGGTCTCCGGCTCGTGGGGCGACGTCTTTACTATGAGGACGTCTTCAAAAGGCGATGGCGGATCGGGTCGGGGCCCTTCTGCCACCTTCCGATGTAACAAAGGGGTTGACGGAGGAAACGGGAAGGTTTAGTATTCGCGCCCCTTGAAAAACGAGCGCCGAACCGATCCCGAAGAGGGGTTGACGGGCAGTTCGAAGAGGGTTACTCTTCAGGGCTGTCCTCCGAAACGAGGCGGCGCGGGCCGAGGCGGTGAAAACGGGCGGATTCACCCCTTGACCACCAATCCTAAACGGCTTAACTTAAATGAGTTGGCCAGACGGGACACCCCGAGGAAGTCTGAAAAACGA
>DATACF010000131.1:0-2373 GCA_036259235.1 Longimicrobium sp.
GCGACGCCAGCGGCTCGCGCCACGACGCGCGGACGAACCCGGCGGGCTCCTCGAAGGCGTCGCCCTCGTCGCCCGCGCACACCTCCCGCGCGCCCAGGTTGGAGGCGCCGACGGCCACGGAGACGACGCGGGGGCCGCCGAGATGCCGGTGCGCCACTCCGAACGTGCCGCCCAGGCAGCTGCTGGAGGAGACGACGAAGTCGGCCTGCACCGCCGCCAGCCGCCCGCGCGTGACGCCGACGGCGACGCGGACCACGCTGTCGCCCGGCGCCGAGGGGAGAGGCGTGAGCGCCACCTGCTCGACCACGGGGATGTCGTAGAGCCGCTCGGCCGTGCGGCGGAGCGCCTCGGGGCGGTAGGGCTCGCCCGGGCGGAAGGCCAGCCGGTCGCGCACCGTCCGCTCGCCCACCGGCGCCTGCACGCGCAGCTCGGGCTCGCCGAAGACGGCGGGCGGGCCGGGGGTGACTTCGAGGACGACGTCGGCGGACGCCTGGTCGGCCGACACGCTCCCCCCCACCTCCACGCGGGCGAAGGCGAACCCTTCCTCCGCCAGCGCCGCCGCGATCCTCCGCTGCGACTCCTCCAGCGGCTGGAGCGCGTACGGCTCGCCGGTCGTGAGCGGAAGCGCGCCGACGTCGACGCCCGCCGGGACGCCGCGCACCTCCACGGAGCGGACGAGGAGCGGCGCGCCCTCCACCACCCGGAAGACGACCGCCACGTCGCCGTCCGCGAGCACGACGACCTCCGACCCCACCTCCGCGGCCGGATACCCCCACGCGGCGTAGAGCGAGTCGATCCGCCCCGCGTCGCGCCGGACCTCGGCGGTGTCGAGGCGCGCCGTCCGCTCTCCGATCCCCACCAGGCACGGGATCGCGAGAAAAGGCGAGCGGCAGCGCGACTCGCGCGTGACGAGCGCGGCGCGCACCAGGCGCTCGTCGAGCGCGCGGACGCCTTCGAGGCGGACGTCCTCCACCTCCGGGGCGCGCGCGGCGGAGGCCTGCGCGAAGGCGGCTCCATCCGATGGCAGACGGAGGAGCGTGAGGGCGAGGAGGACGACGGCGATACGCATGGGGCCCAGCGCCGGGAAGACGCATGCCAGGCGGCGAGGGAATGGTCGAGACCGCCTCCTCGATGGGGTGAAATCCCGCCGCGCGTCGAGCGGTCCCCGGCGGCGATCCACCCGAGCGGGCGGTTTCGGCGGCGCTCCCGGATTCGTATCCTTCTTCCGCGTCCGATCCCGCTTCCCTTCGCCGACCAAGGAACGATGTCCGACCCGCAGGAGCCCCCGTTCCGCCCCCTGGAGTTCGTCCGCCGTGCGCCGGAGGAGATGCTGGAGCGCGCGCGGGACTTCCACGCCGAGATGGAGCGCCGCCGCTCGGCGCGCGCCTTCAGCTCCGAGCCGGTGCCGCGCGCGCTGGTCGAGCTGGCCATCCGCACCGCCAGCACGGCGCCGTCGGGGGCGCACCAGCAGCCGTGGACCTTCGCCGTCGTCTCCGACCCCGCCCTCAAGGCCCGCATCCGCGAGCACGCCGAGGCCGAGGAGCGGACCAACTATGGCGGGCGGATGCCGCCGGAGTGGGTGGAGGCGCTGGCGCCGATGGGGACCGACTTCGTGAAGACGCACATCACCGACGCGCCGTACGTGGTCGTCCTCTTCCGCCAGATGTACGCCGTGCGGCCGGACGGGAAGCGGGTGACGCACTACTACACGCAGGAGAGCTGCGGGCTGGCCGCCGGGCTCTTCATCGCCGCCCTCCACCACATGGGGCTGGCGACGCTCACCCACACGCCCTCGCCCATGGGCTTCCTCTCCGAGCTCCTGGGCCGCCCGGAGAACGAGAAGCCCTTCCTCCTGATGCCCGTCGGCTTCCCCGCCCCGGACGCCACCGTCCCGGACCTCCGCCGCAAGCCGCTGGAGGCGGTGTCGGTGTGGTTCGAGGGAGACGCGGAGGGCGAGGCGGAGGCGACCCTGGCGGAGGAATGAGGTCGCGAGGGCGGCGATCTCGTGACGGACGAGGCCCCTCTCTTTTCTCTATTCCGCGGAGACGATCCGGCGCGACAATGTCCCCTAACATGCGTTTGACGATGGATTTCCGCCACTTGCCCAGCATTGTGTGTCGGGTTCGACAAGAATAGCTTTGAAGTCGGGACATCCGTTCCCGTCCGACCCTTCACACACCCGATTTCGCGAGGACTCGATGAAGAAGCTGAAGCTCGAGGTGGAAACGCTCAAGGTGGAGCAGTTCGAGACGGAGTCGTCGATCGAGATCGAGGGGACGGTGCACGCGGCGTCGGGGTGGTACTCGGACCCGTGCCGGTTCTGCCTCCCCTACGCGATCTCGGAGACGCCGAACTCCTGCTGACGCGCCGGAC
>DATACF010000132.1:0-8163 GCA_036259235.1 Longimicrobium sp.
GCAGGTGGCGGGGCGGGGGCGCGGCGGGCGGGCGTGCGCGTCGGCGCCGGGGCTGGGGGTGTGGATGTCGATGCTGCTGCGCCCGGCGCGGCTGGAGTCGCCGGGGCTCCTCCCCATCCTGGTGGGGCTGGCGGCGGCGGACGCGCTCGACCTCTTCGTCCGCCCGGCGCACGTCTCGGTGAAGTGGCCCAACGACCTCCAGATCGCGGGGCGGAAGCTGGCGGGGGTCCTCTGCGAGGGGAGCTGGGAGGCGGGGAGCGGGGGGCCGGGGTGGGTGGTGGTCGGCGTCGGGCTCAACGTTCTCCACACCGTCGACGACTTCCCCCCCGAGCTGCACTCCTCGGCGACGTCGCTGCGGATGGCCGCCGGGTGGGGGCCGCCGCGGGCGCAGGTGGCGGGGGCGCTGGCGGCGGCGCTCCTCCGCGGCCTCTCCGAGCCCCCCGCCGAGCTCTCGGGCGCGCGGATGGCGGCGCTCCGCGAGCGCGACGCGCTCCAGGGGCGGCGGGTGCGGGTGACGGGGGCCGAGGAGGTGACGGGGACGGCGCTGGGGATCTCCCCCGCGGGCGCCCTCCTGGTCCGCGCCGTCGGCGGCGCCCTCCGCACCATCCGCTCCGGCTCCGTTCGCCTGGCCGACGACCCGGCGGAGGTGCGGCCGGGGCTCGGGGTCTGACGCGCCGGGCGCGCGCCCTCCGGCCGTCTCCCCCAAGGCTCTCATTGGGCGATCGTGGGCGGTGCGACGGAGCATGGCGCCTCGCTTGCGGTCCCTTCGATCCCTCCGGTTCCCCTGGACGTTCTGCGGCCCCCGAGTGGGACCGACCGCCTTGCCCGCCTCTCTTCCCGCCACTAAGATCGGTCTCCCCTGGGTTACCTTTCCAGACACAAACCTGGAGATCGAGATGAGATCACGACTGGTGGTGATGCTCGCGGCGTGCGGGCTCGCGGCCGGCTGCGCCGACGAGGCCCCGACCCCGGTGGGCCCCAGCGAGGCCCCCGCGGCGGCGCGCCAGGACGGCGAGCGGGGCGACTGGCTGGTGGTCTTCCGCCGCGGGGTGGGCGACGTGGAGGGGACGGCGCGCGAGCTGGCCCGCGGCCACGGCGGCGAGGTGCGCTTCACCTACCGCAACGCCGTCCGCGGCTTCGCGGCGCGCAACCTCCCCGCGGCGGCCGCCGCGGCGCTGGCGCGCGACCCCCGCGTGGCGTACGTGGAGCCGGACGCCCCGGTGCGCCTCTTCGGGACGCAGACCCCGGCGCCGTGGGGGGTCGACCGGGTCGACCAGCGGAACCTCCCCCTGAGCGCCAGCTACACCTGGAACGCCACGGGCGCGGGGGTCCACGCCTACATCCTCGACACGGGCGTGCGGATCACCCACCAGGAGTTCGGCGGGCGCGCGTCGTACATCGCCAACGGGGCCAACGGCGACTTCGTGGGCGACGGCTTCGGGAGCGCCGACGACTGCTTCGGGCACGGGACGCTGGTGGCCGCGCTGGTCGGCGGCGCCACCTACGGGGTGGCGAAGGGGGTGACGATCCACGCGGGGCGCGTCACCACCTGCGAGGGAGGCGGGAACGTCTCGATGGCGATCGCGGCGGTCGACTGGCTGACGGCGAACGCGCAGCGCCCGGCGGTGGTGAACATGAGCCTGGGGTACGGCGACGTGCAGGCGCTCCGCGACGCGGTGGAGGCCTCCATCGCCTCGGGGCTCGTCTACGTGGCGGCGGCGGGGAACGGGCACCACTACTTCCAGATGGGGCTCGACGCCTGCGACGAGTCGCCGGCCGGCGCGCCGAACGCCATCACCGTGGGCGCCACGATGTCGAACGACACCGAGGCGCCGTGGTCGAACTACGGCCCGTGCGTGAAGCTGATGGCGCCCGGGTACGCGGTGCTCTCGGCCGACCACGACAGCGACACCGACACCATCACCCGGAACGGGACCTCGCTGGCGGCGGGGCACGTCGCGGGCGCGGTGGCGCTCTACCTCCAGGGGCACCCGGCGGCCACCCCGGCCCAGGCGCTGGCCGCGCTCCAGGAGCGCGCGTCGGCCGGGAAGATCACGCAGCACTACTACAGCGAGCTCTACGGCACGCCCAACCTCCTGGTCTACACGCCGGACTTCCACGCCAACGGCTACGAGCCGCCGATCCCGGCCAACCAGGGCCCCACGGCGGCGTTCACCTGGACGTGCAGCGCGGTCGACTGCTTCTTCACCGACGGGAGCACCGACCCGGACGGCGGGATCATGGCCCGGAGCTGGAGCTTCGGCGACGGGACCACCGACCCCACCCGCAGCCCGTGGCACCCGTACGCCAACCCGGGGACCTACACGGTGACGCTCACCGTCACCGACAACCGGGGCGCCACGGCCACCGTGTCGCACCAGGTGACGGTGGTGGTCACCATCTCGCTCTCGGTGGCGAAGCGGATCACCGCCAACCGGCGCTACAACGACCTGACGTGGAGCGGGGCCAACGGCGCCCAGGTGGACGTCTACCGCGCCGGGACCAAGATCGCCACGGTCTCCAACACCGGCGCCTACAGCGACTACCTGGGGCGGAGCGCGTCCGGCACCTACACCTACAAGGTGTGCGAGGTGGGGAGCACCGTCTGCTCGCGGAACATCGCGGCGACGTGGTGAGGCGGCGGGCCCGGCCGACGGATGGCTGACCGCCTCTCCCGAGCCCCCCGCCGGAGGCATGCGACGAATGCTCGTCGGAACGGGATCGAAGTTCCGCCGTCGAAGCGCCGTTGCATGAGGGATGCGGGCCCGGAGGGCGAAGACCCTGGCGGGGGGAATGCGAAGGGAAAGGCGATGCGCGGCGAAGCGGCGGAATGAGCGGAGTCCGCCAGGGGCTTCGCGCCGTTGGAAACGGTAGTATCGTTTCCTACGGCGCCCGCAGCCCGGCCCGGAGCGCAGCGGAGGGACATGCCCAAGGACGTCGTTCGCAGTTCCAAGTGCCCGGTGTCCAGAAAAGAAGCCGGGGCGAGCACCCACGCTCGCCCCGGCTTCCCCTTCCGCTGAACCTGCGACCGCGGCTACACGACCGTCACAGCCCGAGCGGACGCGGCCGGTAGCTGCTGCGCGCGGCGATCCGCATGAAGCCGGAGGTGTAGACGCGGATCATCCGCCCGCCGCTGTAGAGCTCCACGCTGTGCAGGTCGGTCGGGTAGTAGGAGGCGAGCTCCTCGAGCCCGCCGGGCGCCGGCCGCTCGTCGATCCACACCACCGGCCGCGTGGCCTGCCCGCGGATCAGGAAGCACCCGCCCGCCGCCGCGGTGGCCGACACCGGGTCGGAGCAGCTCACGCCGCCGGCCGGGATCAGGGCGAAGCGCTGGATGAGGAAGTCGAGCGCGGTGGGGTAGTTGGAGAAGCGGAAGTCGTTCCGCTCGACGGTCCGCACGTCCTGCCCGGTCCCCAGCCGCCGCGCCTTGAAGCGGTCGAGCGTCGCCGACACCGCCTCGAGGAGGACGGGGTCGGGGGTGAGCTCCAGCCGCCCCAGCGCCACGTCGCCCCCGCCGAGGGTGACGTCGGTCTCGACCTGCTGGTAGCCGAAGGCGTCGACGCGGAGCTTGTACGCCCCCGCCGGGAGGTTGCCGAGCGCGAAGACGCCGTCGTCGCCGGTGGTGACGGCGCGGCGGGAGTCGGCGACCGAGATCCAGACGTCGGCGAGCGACTTCCCCGTCGTGGCGTCGACGACCTCGCCGGTGACGCGGAACCGTCCGCGCGCGGCGTCACCGGCCTGTCCCCCGGCGGGGACGCCCTGCGCCGCCGCGGCGCCCGCGCCGCCCAGCAGCGAGGCCGCCAGCAAAGTGGTTGCGAGGAATCGGGATAGGGTGCCGCGGGGGGTGCTCTGGGCAGGCATGGGGCCTCTCCGGGAGGGGATGTCCGAGACGAGCTGACGGGGGGTAAGAGGGCAACCGGCGGACCACGTTGCGGAGCCGCGCCGCGAAGGAATAGCTTTGGGGCCCCGGCGTCCGCCACCCTCTTCGACCGACGACCCGAGCCGCATGCCGTTCCGCGTTCAGGGCGACCTCGCCGTCCCCGGCGACAAGTCCATCACCCACCGCGCCCTGATGCTGGCGGCCGCGGCCCACGGCGAGAGCCGCCTCTCGGGGCTCCTCCCGGGCGAGGACTGCCGGAGCACGGCGTCGGTCCTCCGCGCGCTGGGGTGCGACGTCCCCCCGCCGCCCCACGACGGGGGCGAGGTGCGCGTGGCCGGGCGCGGGCCGGAGGCGTGGCGCGCCCCCGCGGCGCCGCTCGACTGCGGGAACAGCGGGACGACGGTGCGGCTGATGATGGGGCTCCTGGCCTCGCGCCCCTTCGCCGCCACCCTCACCGGCGACGACTCGCTCCGCGGGCGGCCGATGCGCCGCGTGACCGCGCCGCTGGCGCGGATGGGCGCCTCTTTCCGCGAGCTGGAGGCCCCCGACCGCCTCCCGATCGAGGTGGCCGGCGGGGCGCTCGCGGGGCTCGACCACGCGTCGCCGAAGTCGAGCGCGCAGGTCAAGAGCGCGGTCCTCCTGGCCGGGCTGGCGGCGGGGGTGGCGGTCTCGGTGACGGAGCCCCTCCTCTCGCGCGACCACACGGAGCGGATGCTCTGGTCGCTGGGCGCCCCGGTGCGGACCGAGCGGACGCCCGAGGGGGCGCGCGCGGTCCTCGACGCCTGGGGGGGCGCGCTGGAGCCCCTCGACCTCCACGTCCCCGGCGACCCGTCGTCGGCCGCCTTCCCCGTGGCGCTGGCGCTCCTGGCCGACGCGGGGGAGCTGCGGGTGCGGGGTGTGTGCGTGAACCCCACGCGCACCGGCTTCTACGCCATCGTCCAGCGGATGGGCGCCATCGTGGAGCTGGTGGACGAGCGGGTGCGGGGGGGCGAGCCGGTGGCCGACCTGGTGGTCCGCCCGGCGGCGCTGCGGGGGGTGGAGGTGACGCCGGCCGAGGTCCCCGCCGCCATCGACGAGATCCCCGTCCTGGCCGCGCTCGCCGCCCGCGCGGAAGGGGAGACGCGCTTCACCGGCGCGGGCGAGCTGCGGGTGAAGGAGAGCGACCGGATCGCGGCGCTGGTGGCGGCGCTCCGGGCCGTGGGCGCCGAGGCCGAGGAGCTGGAGGACGGGCTGGTGGTGCGGGGGAGCGACCGCCCCTTGAGGGGCCGCGTCACGACCCACGGCGACCACCGGATCGCGATGGCCTTCGGCGTGCTGGGGGCGCTCCCGGGGAACGCGATCGAGGTCGACCGCCCGGAGTCGGCGGCGGTGAGCTTCCCCGGCTTCCGGGAGATGCTGGCGGGGCTCGCCACGTAGCCGCCGGGCGCGGAACACCCGTCTTCGCTCAGGACTCAGGACTCAGGACTTATTCGCCGTGACCGACCACGCGCCGCACCCGGACGGAATCATCATCGCCCTCGACGGGCCCGCGGGCTCGGGGAAGAGCTCGACCGCGAAGGCGGTGGCGGCCCGGCTGGGGTACCGGCACCTCGACTCGGGGGCCTTCTACCGCGCCATCACCCTGGCCGCCCTCCGCGCGGGGCTCGACCCCGAGGGGTGGGCGTCGCTCTCGCCCGAGGCGCTCGACCGCCTCGACGTGCACGGGCGGCCGAACGAGACCGGGTACACGCTCTTCGTCGGCGGCGAGGACGTCTCGGCGGCCATCCGCGCCCCCGAGGTCAACGCCCACGTCTCGCGGATGGCCGCCGTCCCGGCGGTGCGCGACTGGCTGATGGGGGCGCTCCGCGAGGCGGGCTCGCGCGGCGGGCTGGTGGCCGACGGGCGCGACATCGGCACCATCGTCTTCCCCGGCGCCGAGCTCAAGGCCTTCCTCGTCTGCGACCCGCACGAGCGCGCCCGCCGCCGCCTCCGCGAGCAGGGCGACCCGGACCCGGACGAGGCCGAGGTGCGCGCCGAGGCCGCCCGCCTCCAGGGGAGGGACGAGATCGACTCGTCGCGCGCCGTGGCGCCGCTCCTGAAGGCCGGCGACGCGGTGGAGATCGACACCACGGGACTCTCCTTCGCCGAGCAGGTCGAACGCGTGGTGGAGCTGGCGCGCGAGCGGGCCGGCGGGAGTTGACGAAACCGAAGCAAATCCATAAGTTTGTTTGTTTCCCCCGGCCCCCCTCTAGCGGGGGCCTTCTTCCGTTCACCCTCAACCAACCGCCCTGGGCCGCGCAGGATGGCGCCCGGCGGGGACGTTCAGGAGACACATGGCCGACCAGACCGAATACTCGCCGGACACCGAGAACGAGGGGGGCGTGGCCGTCGCCGAGCGCGGCGCCCGCAACCTGACCACCTCGCAGCTGGCCGAGCACGCGCGCTCGCTCAACATCCGCCCCGACCTCTACGACGAGGACGAGTACTCCGACGAGGAGTACGAGGCGATGCTGGAGATGTACGACGCCACCCTCAGCAACATCGACGAGGGTGAGATCGTCAAGGCGCGGGTGCTGCGCGTCACCGACAAGGCGGTGATCCTCGACCTCGGCTTCAAGAGCGAGGGCGCCGTCGCCCGCGACGAGTTCAAGGACCCCGACTCGCTGCAGATCGGCGACGAGGTCGAGGTCTTCCTCGAGAACCTGGAGGACGAGGACGGCGTCGTCGTCCTGTCCAAGAAGAAGGCGGACTTCCTCCGCGTCTGGGAGAAGATCCGCGAGGCGTACGAGGCCGGCAACGCCGTCCAGGGGATGCTCACCCGCAAGATCAAGGGCGGCGTGACGGTCGACCTGATGGGCGTCGACGCCTTCCTCCCGGGCTCGCAGATCGCGCTGCGCCGGGTCCCGAACATCGAGGACCTGATCGGCGAGACCTACGAGTTCAAGATCATCAAGCTGAACAAGCGCCGCCGCAACATCGTGGTGAGCCGCCGCGTCCTCCTCGAGGCCGACCGCGAGATCAAGCGCGAGAAGCTGAAGAAGGAGCTCGAGGTCGGCCAGGTGCGGAAGGGGATCGTCAAGAACATCACCGACTTCGGGGCGTTCATCGACCTCGGCGGGATGGACGGCCTCCTGCACATCACCGACATGTCGTGGGGCCGCGTCGGCCACCCGAGCGAGGTCGTCTCCATCGGCGCCGAGCTCGAGGTCAAGGTGCTCGACATCGACTGGGAGCGCGAGCGGCTGTCGCTCGGCCTCAAGCAGCTCCAGGAGTACCCCTGGAAGGACGTCGAGAAGAAGTACCCGGTGGGCGCGCGCGTCCGTGGGCGCGTGGTCAGCATCACCAACTACGGCGCCTTCGTGGAGCTGGAGAAGGGCGTCGAGGGCCTCGTCCACATCAGCGAGATGAGCTGGACGCGCAACGTCCGGCACCCGTCGAAGATCGTGTCGCTCGGCGACGAGATCGAGGCGGTGATCCTGAAGGTGGACCCGGAGGGCGAGAAGATCTCGCTCGGCATGAAGCAGATCGAGGAGGACCCGTGGCACGCGCTCCCGGTGAAGTACCCGGTGGGCACGCGTCTCTCCGGCAAGGTCCGCAACCTGACCTCGTTCGGCGCCTTCGTCGAGATCGAGCCCGGCATCGACGGCCTGGTCCACATCTCGGACATGAGCTGGACCAAGCGGATCCAGCACCCGTCGGAGGTCGTCAAGAAGGGCGACGACGTCGACGTGGTGATCCTGGGCGTGGACGCCGAGAACAAGCGGATCTCGCTCGGCCTGAAGCAGACGCAGGACGACCCGTGGGAGCAGCTGGCCACGGAGTTCCGCGCCGGCCAGGAGCTCACCGGCCGCATCTCGCGCCTGCAGGACAAGGGCGTGGCGGTCGACCTGGGCAACGACGTCGAGGGCTTCGTCCCGGTGTCGCAGATCGGCGTCACGGGCCTGCAGAACCCGGCGGACGTCTTCGCCGAGGGTGACGAGCTCGAGATGCGCGTGACCGAGGTGGACGCCGGCAACCGCCGGATCGTCCTCGAGGTGACCCGCGTGCCGAAGTTCGAGGGCGGCGTCCCGACGGCGCCCATCCCGGCCGCCGAGGCCGAGGGTGAGACTCCGGAGGCCGAGGGCGAGTCGCCCGAGGCCCCCGCCGCGACGCCGGAGGCCCCCGAGGCCGCCGCCGACGAGGCGCCGGCCGCCGAGGCCACCGAGTCGGAGCCCGCGGAGGACCCCGAGGCGGCGTAAGCCGCGCCGGGCCTTCACGAGGCACGGAATCAGAAAGGGCGCCGAGCTTCCGCTACGCGCCCTTTT
>DATACF010000133.1:0-6351 GCA_036259235.1 Longimicrobium sp.
TCGCCGCGGACGTCCGCGTCCCCCGCCGGCGCGAGGGCGACCTGGCGCTCGCCGTCGGGCGACCGGTGCGGCTCACGGCGGCCCAGGCGCGCTGCCTCCGCCTGGCACCCCTCCCGGGCGCCCGCTACGCGCTCGCCTTCCTCGACGCGCGGCAGGTGCGGCGCGCGGCGGAGGGGTTCGAAGGGATCCCCTCCGGCCCCTCCACCTACGCCGTCACCGTCGCCGAGGCGGGGCAGACCGCGCCGTCGGCCGCCCACGTCCCCGGCGGACCGAGCGCCAGCCGCGCCGCCGCCCCCGACCACGTCGTCCGCTCCGCCTCGTCGGTCTCGGCCGGCGACCCCACGCGCCGCGACCGTCCGTGGAATGAAGGCGAGCGCTTCGAGCTCCGCGACCCCTCGCTGGCCGCGCCGCTCCAGGCGCGCGTCGTCCGCGTCTACGGCGGCCATCTCGTCTTCGCCGTCGCGGAGGGCGAGGTGGCGGAAGGCGGCAACGAGGCGTGGGTCGCGCGCGCCGACTCGGCGTTCGCCCTCCTGGCGCGCCACGGCGAGCCCGTCTTCCGGAAGTCGCTCTCCCCCACCCGCCCCGTCACCAGCGCGGCGTCCGGCCAGCTCCTGGTGGTCGCCCGGCGCGACGCCGGGGCGTGGCTGGGGAGCAGCGCGGTGGTGGCGGCCGGCGGGCGGCGCCTCTCGTACGCCTTCGTCAACACGGGCTACACCTTCACCGCCGCGGGGCTCCTCCGCACCCTGGCGCACGAGGTGGCGCACGCGTGGCAGGAGCAGTACGCCGCCGATCTGGGCTCGCCCGGCACCGGCGCCGCCGCCTGGGCGCTGGAGGGGACGGCCGACCTCCTGGCGTGGAGCGTCGTCGGGCGGGCGCTGGGCGTCGGCGTCACCGACAACTGGGAGTGGGCCGGCGCCCTCGCCGACCCCGGCCGCGCGGCCTACGCCCTCCTCCCCGCCGGCACCCGCGGCGACCTCACCGCCGGCTACGCCAGCGCCGCCGGCTTCGGGCACGACCTGGTGGCCCGCCTGGTCCGCGCCGGCGCGGCCGAGGACGACGCGCTCACGGCGGTCGTCCGCGGCGCGCTGGAGGGGTGGGAGGGGTGGGACCGCTTCGGCGCGCGGCGCGAGGGGCTCGCCCGGCGGATGCGGCGCGCGCTGGGGGCCGGGTGGACGCCGTCGGACGCCCTCCTCGGGTGGACGCTGGCCCAGGCCGCCGACGACCTCACCGGCGCCCCCGAGCTCCAGAACCACGCCTTCGCGCGGGTGAGCACCGCCGGGCACGCGGCGGGCCTCGGCTGGCTGGCCCCCGCCACGCTGCGGACCGGCGGCGCCGCCCTCCGGGAGGACCCCGCGAGCGCCGCCGCCCTCTCCGGCAACGCCGCCCGCGTCGCCACCCGCTACGGCTCCCCCAACTACGTCCGCATCGAGGACGAGGGCCGCGGCGGCGCCTACACCCTCGACGCCGCGTGGAACGGCGCCCCCCTGGCCGAAGTCGAGTGGATGATCGTGCGCTACAGGTAAGCTCAATCGCTCGAAACGGCCCAGCAGGAATCTCACGCAGAGGAGCAGAGTCAGCAGAGAACACCCGAAGTTCCTCTGCTGACTCTGCTTCTCTGCGTGAGACCGGTTTTCAGGACGCCGGATCGGGCGCCGAAGCCCGTGCCGCGCTCAGCGCCTCCAGCTCCGCCGCCACCCGCGCGATGGCCGAGCCCCAGTCGCCCGGACGGGGCTGGCGGAAGAGGCGCATGGTGGGGTACCACGGCGAGTCGTCGCGCCCCTCCATCCACCGCCAGTCGGGATCGGCGTGGAGGAGGGTCCAGACGGGGACGCCCAGGGCGCCGGCCAGGTGCGCCGGCATGCTGTCGACCGTCACCACGAGGTCGAGCGCGCGCATCACCCGCGCGGCCTCCCCCACGTCGTCGGAGCCCGAGACGGCGCCGAGCCCCGCCGGCCGCCCGGCGAGCGCCGGCCCGCGCTGGAGGAGGTGGAGCGCCACGCCGGGGAGCTCCGCGAGGGGGGCGAGGAGCGCGGCGGGGACCGAGCGGCGGTCGTCCCAGTCGCCCGCGCGCCACACCAGGCCCACCGCCAGCCGCCCGTCGCGGGGGAGGGGCGCGGGGTCGGCGTGGAGGTACGGGACCGCCGCGGGGAGCGTCTCCACCGTGCTCCGGAAGACGTGGGGGAGCTCCATCACCTCCACGTCCACGTCGTGCTCCACCTCGGGGACCCCGTCGTGGAGGGGGAGGAGGCGGTCGATTCCCCGCGCCGTCCGCAGGAGCGGGAGGAGCGCGGGCTGCGCCCAGACGGCGACCTCCGCCGCCACCGCCTTCAACAGCGGCGCGTAGCGGACGAACTGGAGGGTGTCGCCGAGGCCGTGGTAGCACCGCACCAGGACGCGCCGCCCCTCCAGCGGCGTCCCGTCCCACACCCACTGCTCGTGGCGGGGGAGGTGCCAGCACGGCGCCCCGCCCCGCGTGGCGAGGACGCGGTCGCTCACCGCCCACGCCGCCGCGAAGTCGCCCCGGCGCATGTGCCGCATCCACGCCCCGGCCCCGTCCTCCGCCGTCTTCGCCTCCGCTCCCGGCACGCCCCGCTCCCGCAAGAGTTTTCGCCAAACACCATGCCCCTCGCGCCGCGCCGAACGCAAATCCCGGACGCACCCCATACGCACGGGGTCGTCCCGGCGCACCGGCGCTCTCATGGGGACTCTGCTCGCTCACCTCCGACCCGCGACCGGGCGAATGGGAGCCTTCATCCCCTGGGGCGCCGGTGCCCCAGTCGGACCTTTTCCCCGCCTGGAGAAGCATGCTTTGTCCAGCCGGTCGCGGACGCAAGGAGACGAGGGGATGAGCGGATCGAATTTCTTGCGCGGCCCTCGCTTGACGCCTACCTTGACGCCACAATTGTTCCCTCCCCGGGCATCCACGCCCCGTCCTCTCAGACCCCCGATCCCATGAAGACTCGGTTGCGACTCCTCAAGGGGGCCGCCGTCCTCCCGGTCCTGCTCGCCGCAGCATGCGCCGACCGGCATCCGACGACCGCCGCCCCCTCGCCAGAGGCCCCCGTCGAGCCGCTGGCGAAGTTCCAGTGCGCCGCCTCCACGAAGAGCGAGGTGGTGGCGTGCACCCTGGTCTCGATGCCTCCCTTGGAGGTGTCGTACGACCGCATCCTCGGCGGCCAGAACCAGTACATCCGCATGGCCAGCTCGGGCGTCAGCTACGACCCGGGCACCCAGATCTTCAGCTTCAACGCCACCGTGCAGAACCTCACCAGCCTGCTGATGGGGACCACCGACGGGACCACCGTGTCGGGCGCCGGCGTCAAGGCGTACTTCCCCACCGCCCCCACCGTGACCTCGGGGACCGGCTCGGTGACGGCGGCCAACGCCGACGGCCTCGACGGCACCCTCCCGGGCCCCAACAACGTCGGCACCTTCCCGTACTACGCGTACTGGGGCTACGGCGAGATCCTGAGCCCGTACGAGATCTCCAGCGCGCGCCAGTGGCAGCTGAACGTCCCCAGCACGGTCGTCACGTTCTCCTTTACCGTCCTCATCGCGGCGCCGATGGTGAACGAGAGCGCCCCGCTCACCGACCTGGTGTGGGACGGGAGCTTCGACACGGCGTGGGACTCGGTGGCCAACTGGACCCCCGCCCAGCTCCCCAGCTCGACCCGGACGGTGTCGATCCCGGCGGCCGCGAGCATCACCAGCGGCAACCTCCCCCAGCTCAACAGCAACGCCGCGGCGCTGCACGTGGGCGTGGGGACGGGCTCCACGATCGACCTGAACGCCTTCTCGCTCACCGCGGGCGGCAACGTGGACGTGGTCGGCGCCATCTCGGGCGGCACGCTGGAGATGAGCGGCACCGGCGTCCTCCTGCGGGGCACCATCCCCTCGCTCGTCGTCAGCGGGAGCACCTCGCTCCAGGGGAGCACGAAGGCCACGGGCGCGGTCTCGGTCACCGGGACCCTGACCGTCAAGGACCAGGCGCTCAACGTCGCCATTCCGTGACCGGCGGACCGCCATCCACCTCCATCAAGGCGTATCTCCCATGAAGCGCAACGGGATCTTCGTATTCGCGGGGCTGGCCCTGCTCGCCGCCGCGCCGGCGGCCGCGCAGGACTCGGCCTTCGCCGTCAGCAAGGCCGGGGTCAACCTCCTCCGCCTCAACCAGGACGCGGGCCTCGTCGTCCGCGGCACCGTCGACGTGGGGAGCATCCCCGCCACGGGCGCGGGCGTCCGCATGATGTGGTTCCCCACCCTCTACGCCTTCCGCGCCGGCAAGGTCGACTCGTTCGGGGCCACCTACTGGGACCTCGCGAACGTCGGCTACGGCTCGGTGGCGCTCGGCGAGAACGTCCGCGCCAGCGGCAACAACTCGTTCGCGGCCAACCTGGCCACCACCGCCAGCGGCGACGAGAGCGTGGCGCTGGGGAACAACGGAACCGCCAGCGGCGACCGCGCCTTCACCTTCAACGGCACCGCCTCGGCGGTGGGCGCCGTGGCCATCGGGAGCGGCGCGCAGGCCACCAACGACGACGCGCTGGCCCTGGGACCCTCCTCGATCGCGGGCGGGCTGGCCTCGATCACCATCGGCCCCAGCATCGCCAACGGCAACTTCGGCGTGGCCATCGGCCTCCAGAACAGCGCCAGCGGCCAGTTCTCGGTGGCCATCGGGAAGAACGCCCGCACCGCCAACCGCCAGGGCTCGGTGGTCATCGGCGACGCCTGCGCCTCCTTCTCGTCGGACTCGGTCTACGCGACCGCCAACAACCAGTTCGTCGTCCGCGGCTGCGGCGGCGTCCGGATCTTCACCAACCAGGGCCTGACCTCGGGGGTGGAGCTGGCGTCCGGCGGGAGCGGCTGGAGCGCCGTCTCGGACCGCAACCGCAAGGAGAACTTCCTGGCCCTCGACGGCGAGGACGTCCTGGCGCGGCTCCGCGCGGTCCCCGTGACGACCTGGAACTACCGGACGCAGGAGCGCTCGATCCGCCACATGGGCCCCATGGCGCAGGACTTCCACGCCGCCTTCGGCCTGGGCGAGAGCGACCTGCTGATCAACTCCATCGACATCGACGGCGTCAGCCTGGCGGGGGTGAAGGCGCTCGACGCCCGCACCACCACGCAGCAGGCCGAGATCGAGGCGCTCCGCGCCGAGAACGCCGAGCTGCGCGCCCGCCTCGAGCGGATCGAGGCGGCGCTCGCCGCGCCGAAGCCGTGAAATCCCTCCCTCCTCATCACCGATACGCCAGAACGATGAAGACTTCGCTTCGCACCCTCCTCGCCGCCGCGCTCGTCGCGGGGACGGCCTCCGCGGCCCAGGCGCAGACCCCCGACTCGGCGTTCGCCGTCAGCAGCGGAGGCGTGGGCCTCTTCCGCGTCAACGTCGACGCGGGCGCCCTGTGGGGGGGCACCTACGACGGCGACATCTCCGGCGAGGGCGTCCCCGCCGAGGGCGCCGGGACCCGGATGATGTGGTACCCGCGGAAGGCCGCCTTCCGCGCCGGCTACATCAACGGCACGCAGTGGGACGCCGCCAACATCGGCGAGTACTCGGTGGCCATCGGCCAGGAAGTCCGCGCCAGCGGCAGCAACGGCGTCGCCTTCGGGCTCCGCTCGACGGCGGCGGGGTCGTCGACCTTCGCGGTGGGCGAGGACAACACGGCCTCCGGCGCGGCCTCGGTGGCGCTGGGCTACCACGCGCACACCAACGCGCGGCAGGGCTCGTTCGTGTTCGGCGACCGCTCGACGGTGGACACCATCCGCGCGGGCGTCAACCACTCGGCCAACTGGCGTGTCTCGGGCGGCTTCCGGATCTTCACCAGCAGCAACCTGAGCACGGGCGTCACCGTCCAGTCGGGGAGCTCGGTCAGCAACTGGGGGCAGAGCAACGCGGTGATCAGCACCAGCACCGGGGCGTACCTGCACACGAACGGCACCTGGACCAACGCCTCGGACGTCAACCGCAAGCACCTCTTCGAGGACGTCTCGGGCGAGGACGTGCTGGCCCGGCTCCGCACGCTCCCCATCTCGCGCTGGACCTACAAGACCGAGGACGCGAACGTCCGCCACCTCGGCCCCATGGCGCAGGACTTCCGGGCCGTTTTCGGCCTGGGCGACGACGACAGGGTGATCGGCACCGTCGACGCGGACGGCGTGGCGCTGGCGGCGGCGAAGGCGCTGGAGGCGCGCACCGCCACGCAGGCGTCGCGGATCGAGGCGCTGGAGGCGCAGAACGCCGCCCTCCGCGGCGAGAACGCGGAGATGCGGGCCCGGCTGGAGCGCCTCGAGGCGCTGATCGCCGGCGGCAGCCGCTGAGCCCTCCCTCGCGGGAAATCGCCCGCCCCTCCG
>DATACF010000134.1:0-1777 GCA_036259235.1 Longimicrobium sp.
GGCCGAAGACCGCTAAGACGACGGCGAGCCCCGGCGAGAAGCCCGCGCCGTCGCGCACGAACGCGGCGGTGTAGAGGAGGTGGGCGACGAGGAAGCTGGCCAGCCCGGCGACGAAGCGGTCTTCCGGGAGCATCAGGAAGACGTCGCCGAAGAGCGAGAAGAGGAGCCCGGCGGCGATCAGCGCGCGGTACGCCGGGTCCGCGCCGGGGGCCGTGACGAGCGCGAGGGCCAGGACGAGCGCCGTCGCCAGCGGCTTGAGCAGGTAGAACGCCCGCCGCCGCCCGCGCGCCTCGGCCGCGATGGCGCCGAGGGCGGCGGCCGCGGCGGCGAGGGCCAGGACGGCGGGCGCGGCGGGCATCGGGGCGAAGGGCCGGACGACCGGCGTCAGCTCCCGCGGTACGTCGTGTAGCCGTAGGGGCTGAGGAGGAGCGGGACGTGGTACGGCCCCTCGCCTTCGCGGAGGATGAAGACGATGGAGACCTCGGGGAAGAACCCCTCGCCGCCGGTGGCCGTGAAGTAGGCCCCGGTGTCGAAGCTCAGCCGGTACGTCCCGGGCGCGAGCGGACTCTCCTCGGGGACGAGGTCGCGGACGCGGCCGTCGGCGTCGGTGACGGCGCGGGACACGGGCTCGAGCCCCGCCTCGCCGGCGCGCTCCAGGAGCACGGCGACGCCCACCGCGGGAAGGCCGCGCATGGTGTCGAGCACGTGGGTGGTGATCTGGCTCATCGGCGTGACGGCGGTCGGGGAAACGGGGGGCGGGACGGCGCCCGCGGGTGCGGAAGAGAGTGGGCGCGCGCGGCGCAAAAAGCAAATCGGGCCCCCGGCGGCGTGCCGGGGGCCCGATTGCGAGACAGTCCTGAGTCCTGAGTCCTGAGGTTCGGAACGCCTACCGCACGCCGCTCAGGCGGAGCTTGATCTCGTTGGCGATGCGGCGCTCGAGGCGGCCGGTGGAGCGGCAGGCCGAGGGCGGGACGTTGCGGAAGCGGTTCCGCGCCGAGCCGTTGACAGTGGTGCGCGTCACGATGCCGCCCCCCTCCATGGGGTGGAGGCTGGTGAGGACGGTGAGGGTGACCTCGGCGTTGTCGGCGGTGGAGCCCCCGGTGGGGTTGGTGCCGCACTCCAGGAAGTTCGACAGCGCCGCCCCCGCGATCCGCGACCCGGCGCGGGCGTTCTCGGCGCCGACGGTGCGCGTGGCGGCGTCAACGCGGGTGACGGGGATGCCGAAGGCGGTGTAGACCGCCTGCACCGCCTCCCACGTCGTGGAGGGCGTGACGTCCCAGAGGGTGTCGGACACGAAGAGGTTGCTCCGGCGGACGCTGTACTCGGTCACCGACCCCTGCTCGTCGTGCGTCTGCACGCGCACCGGCGTCGGCAGGCCGGCGGTGCCGGGGTCGCTCCCGCCCCCGGGGGACGCGCAGGCGGCCAGGACGAGCAGGAGGAGGACGGCGGCGTTGCGCATCGGGGAGCTTCTCCGGAAAAAAGGATTGGGGATTCGGGACCGGGCGGGCATGGGCGGCGGCCGGCTCGGGATGAAACGTTTTGGGCGGAAAGAATCTGACGGGTGGAGGCGAGGCCCGGCAGGCGGCGAGGGGCGGTGGTGCATGCCGCGGCTCCGGCGCGGGGCCCTCACCCGGCTCGCTTAGAGGCTCGCCACCCTCTCCCGTTCCAGGTTCCAGGAGAGGGGGACTTCCGGGCTCCGTTTGGGGGGCGATGGATGGCGTGGGGGAACGCTCCGCGGGCGCGATAAATCGCGCGGCTACATTGGGTTGCGTGTGCG
>DATACF010000135.1:0-2093 GCA_036259235.1 Longimicrobium sp.
GCGGTGTGGAACACCTGCATGCTCTTCTTCCAGGCGGCGCTCCTGGGCGGGTACCTGTACGCGCACCTGGGCGCCCGGAGCTTGAGCGTCCGCGCGCAGGCGGCGCTCCACCTGGCGCTCCTGGGGGTGGCCGCGCTCGCCCTCCCCATCGGCGTGGGGAGCGCGGCGCCGCCTGGGGGCGAGGCGCCGGTGCCGTGGCTCCTGGGGACGATGGCGCTCACCGTGGGGCTCCCCTTCTTCGTCCTCTCGGGGACGGGCCCCATGCTCCAGCGGTGGTACGCCCACACCGGCCGCCCCGACGCCGGGAACCCGTACTGGCTCTACGCCGCCAGCAACCTCGGCTCCCTCCTCGCCCTCCTCGGCTACCCCTTCGTCGTCGAGCCGCGGCTCCGGCTGGCCGGCCAGAGCGCGGTGTGGAGCGCCGGCTACGCCCTCCTCGCCGTGCTGATCGCCGGGTGCGCGGCGGCGCTCTGGCGGCGCGCGTCGGCGGCCGCCCCGCCGTCGGCCGCGGACGCGGGGACGGCGGAGGACGCGGCGCCGGTGCCGTGGCGCGAGCGGGCGATCTGGGTGGGGCTGGCGTTCATCCCGTCGAGCCTCCTCCTGAGCGTCACGACGTTCATCACCACCGACCTGGCGCCGATCCCGCTCCTCTGGATCCTCCCGCTGGCGCTCTACCTCCTCACCTTCACCCTGGCCTTCGCCGCCCGGCCCCCGCTCCCCCACGCGTGGATGGTCTTCGTCCACCCCTCGCTGATCGTGGCGGTGGCGCTCCTCCTGATGTACGGCTACACGCGGGTGCCGGTGTACGTGATCGGGCTCCACCTGGCGGGGCTCTTCGGGGTGGCGATGGTCTGCCACGGCGAGCTGGCGCGGCGGCGCCCGCCGGTGCGGCACCTCACCGAGTTCTTCCTCTGGATCTCGGTGGGCGGGGTGCTGGGCGGGGCCTTCAACGTCCTGGTGGCGCCGGTCGTCTTCGACCGCGTCTGGGAGTACCCGCTGGTGCTGGCGGTGGCGTGCCTGGCGCGCCCCTGGCCGAGACACGAGTCGCGCCGGGCGTTCTGGACCGACGGGGCGCGCGCGGCGGGGTTCACGCTGGCGCTCCTGATGGTCTCCGGGTCCAACATCGACCGCTTTCCGCCCCTCCTCCAGGCGGTCGTCCCCATGGTCCTGATCGGGCTGGTGGCGGTGGGGCTGGGGCGGACGCCGGTGTGGCTGGCGGCGTGCGTGGGCGCCGCCCTCTTCGTCCGCTCGTGGGCGACGATCCGCGAGGACGACACCCTCCTGGCCGAGCGGAGCTTCTTCGGCCGCTTCACCGTGCTGGCGGTGGACGGGCACCACGCCCTGTACCACGGCTCCACCCTCCACGGCGCCCAGAACCGCGACCCCGCGAAGCGCCGGGAGCCGATCACCTACTACATCCCCACCGGCCCCTTCGGGCAGGTCTTCGCCTCGCTCCAGGCCCCCGCCGGGCGGCGCCGGGTGGCGGTCGTCGGCCTGGGGACGGGGACCGCGGCGGCGTACGCGGCGGCGGGCGACCGGTGGACCTTCTACGAGATCGACCCCCACGTCGAGCGGATGGCGCGCGACCCGCGCTACTTCACCTACCTCGCCGACGCCCCCGCCGACGTCCGCGTCGTCCTCGGCGATGCGCGCCTCTCGCTGGCCGCGGCGCGGGGCGAGCGGTACGACCTGATCGTCCTCGACGCCTTCAGCTCCGACGCCATCCCCATGCACCTCCTGACGCGCGAGGCGATGGGGATCTACCTCGACCGCCTGGCGCCCGGGGGGATGGTCCTCTACCACGTCAGCAACCGCTACCTCGACCTCGAGCCGGTCGTCGCCGCGCTGGCGCGCGAGCGGGGGCTGGTGGCGCGGGTGGGGACGGGGAGCTCGTTCGGGCGGCGCTTCCACTCGGGGTCGCGGTGGGTGGCGGTGGCGCGCACCGACGACGACCTGGGGCCGCTGATGGCCGACCATCGCTGGGAGGCCGCCGAGACGAAGGCCGGCGTCGCCCCCTGGACCGACGACTTCTCCAGCATCCTCGCCGTCTACGGGCGGTAGGCGCGGGGTGGGGACGACGAAACGCGGGCGCC
>DATACF010000136.1:0-3478 GCA_036259235.1 Longimicrobium sp.
CGGCACGGGCGGACCGTGCCGGGAGCCGGGGGTGCGGCGGGGCGGGGGCGTCACTCCGCGGCGGCGGACTCAGGAGCGGCGTAGAGGTTGGCGGCGTGCTCCACGCCGGGGACGGTGACGCCGGGGAGGGCGCGCACGGTCACGGTGCCGGACGCCGCGGCCAGGTGCTTCTGGCCGTCGAAGGTGGTGTCGACCTGGAGGTTGTCGGGGTCGATCACCAGGTTCAGGTCGCCCACCTTGAGGGGGATGGTCGGGATCTGGTAGACGGGGACGGTGAGCCCGGAGAGGAGGGCCCCGATCAGCTGGGCGATGGGCGCGGTGAGGACGGACACGACGTCGGAGATGAACCGGTTCAGCCACTCCGGGACCCCGTCGAAGGCGATGTCCACGCGGAAGTCGAGGACCTGGAAGAAGGTGAAGAACGCCTGGCGCCCCTGGAGCTGGAAGCGGGCGAGGACGTTGGGCCGCGCGCCGATGCGGAGGCCGAGCGTCACCTCGGGGAGGACGCCGTACTTCACCGTCACGCGCCCGCCGCCGTACGCCTCGACGGCCACCTGGGTGGTGTTCCCCGGCTGGATGGCGTAGGCGGGGTTCCGCACCCCCACCTCGTAGGAGGCGTCGATGTTGAGGTCGAAGGGCCACTTCCCGATGGTGACCTTCGTCCGGTCGGAGCGCTGGAGGCCGGCGAAGACGGCGGCGGTGGCGGTGTTGGCCACGGCGTTGTCGAAGAGGAGGAACTCGCCCGGCCGGCTCCACGGCGCGGCGGCCGGCGGCTCCACGGCGCCGCCCCCCTGGAGGGTGGAGTAGCCGGCCAGGAGCCGCCCGTCCTCGGTGCGCACCCGCGGCGGGCCGAAGCGGACCCCCTGGAACTCGATCGGCGGCACCTGCCATCCGGCGGCGAGCGAGGCGTTGAGCTTCTCGAGCACCAGCGGCATCACGTGCTTGTTGATGGCGTCCGCCAGCGCCGACGGCCCGCCCGGGAGGGCGAGGGTGGCGGCGAGGACCTTGAGGACGAAGCGGCCGCCGCCCAGGAAGGTCGCCTGGCACCCGGCGTCGATGGAGGCGTTGAACGGCCCCATCTTCCCCGACCGGAGCCGGATGGTGAGCGACAGCTTCGGGAGGGTGAGGCCGAAGGTGACCACCTCGTCCACGGCGTCGTGCAGCGCGCGGGCGTGGTCGCCCTCGGCGCCCAGGGCGTCGACGGCGGCGTGGAGCGCGTCGAGCGCCTCCGGCGAGGGGCGCAGCTGGAAGCGCGGCGGCGCCTGCACGTCGAAGTCGACGGCGTCGATGGGGAAGCCGCCCACCGTCGTCCCCACCGGGAAGCTCCCCTTGAAGATGCGCGGGTAGATGGACCCGTAGAGCTGCGACGAGAGGAGCTCGAGGGTGCCCTGGTCGATGCCGGCCACGAGGTTGTAGTTCGCCACGGTCGGTGCTCCTGGGAGAAAGGGAGGGAAGAATGGAAGCCGGGGGCGAAAGGCCGCGCTCGCCCGCCGGATCGTCCCCCTCCACGACCACCTTCCGTGCCGCGCCCGCCTCCCCGCGCGCGCGCCGCGTAAGCCCCTGCGCCGACGGCGGATGGCGCTCGCCCGCCGTCCCCCGGCCGCGCCCCGTCTACCCTCCGCCTGTAACGATTCGTATCATTCCCGCCGCATCGGGGCGTTGCGCGCCGGGCGGCCCCAATCCGGAAAAAGGGCGCTGTGCGGCGAGGAGAACGAGCTGGACCTCTTCGACCCGGCTCCGCGCTCTTTCACACCTGACGCCCGCTCCGCGCGCCCGTCGCCGAGATCCATGCCGAACGAGGAGGAGCCGATGCGGAGGTCCGCTCGGCTGCGGGGTGGGCTGGCCGTTCTCGCGGCAGTCTGCCTCGCGCTCGCCGCCTGGAGGCACACCCACGGCGCGCCGATCCGCCCGCCCCGCCTTGCCATCCGCCGGCCCGCGCGCGAACTTCACGTCCGTTTCCCGTCCCGATTCTCGATGCCCGCGCCCGGCGGCACGCGCCGGCCGCGCCCAAGCAAACCCTGGAGGCAAGCATGTCCCGAGCTTCCGCGCACCTCCTCCCGGCCGTGGTGGCGCTCCTCGCCGCCGCCGGGAGCGCGGCGGCGCAGCCCGGCCCCGCGCAGGTGGACGTCCCCTTCGAGCAGTACACCCTGCCGAACGGGCTGCGCGTCGTCCTGGCCCCCGACCCCACCTCGCCCGTGGTGGCCGTCAACCTCTGGTACGACGTCGGCTCGCGGAACGAGCGCGCCGGGCGCACCGGCTTCGCCCACCTCTTCGAGCACATGATGTTCGAGGGGAGCGAGAACGCCCCCAAGGGGCAGCACAGCGAGCTCCTCCGCGAGGCCGGCGCCACCAACCTCAACGCGTCGACCAACGAGGACCGCACCAACTACTACCAGGTGGTGCCGCCCCACCGGCTGAACCTCGCCCTCTGGCTCGAGGCCGACCGGATGCGCTCGCTCAACGTGCGCGCCGAGCAGCTCCGCAACCAGCAGGAGATCGTCAAGGAGGAGCGCCGCCTCCGCGTCGACAACGCCCCGTACACCGGCTCCTTCCTCCGCGCCCTCTTCGGCGGGGTGTACGACGCCGAGGGGTGCTTCCCGTACGCGCACGACATCATCGGGAGCATGGAGGACCTGGGCGCGGCCGAGCTCTCCGACGTCCAGGAGTTCTTCCGCACCTACTACGCGCCGAACAACGCCACCCTGACGCTGGTCGGCGGCTTCGACCCGGCCTCCGCCCGGCAGATGGTCGAGGAGTACTTCGGCTCCATCCCGGCCGCCGCCCCCGCGCCCCCGGTCGTCTGCGAGAACCCCTTCCGCGGCCTCCCCCGCCGCGAGAGCGTCGAGGACCGCAACGCCACCCTCCCCGCCTTCCTCGCCTCGTACGGCGCGGTGCAGGCGGGGCACCCCGACTCCTACGCCCTGGAGCTCCTGGGGATCGTCCTGGGCGGGGGCGAGAGCTCGCGCCTCAACCAGCGGCTGGTGAAGGACGAGCGCGCCGCCAGCGCCGTCTTCGCGGGGGCGCAGATCCGCCGCGGCCCCGGCGTCTTCGTCACCTACGCCCTGGCCAACCAGGGGGTCGACGCCGCCCGGCTGGAGGCGCTCATCGGCGAGGAGGTGGCCAAGGTCCGCGACCGCGGCATCACCGCCGCCGAGCTGAGCCGCGCCAAGAACCGCTTCCGCGCGCAGACCATCCGCGCGATGGAGACGGCGATGGGGCGCGCCGAGGCCCTCCAGCGCTACGCCCTCTTCTTCCGCGACCCCGGCGCCATGAAGGCCGACCTGGCCCGCTACGACGCCGTCACCCGCGAGGACGTCCAGCGCGTGGCCCGGCAGTACCTGACCGACCAGAACCGCGCCGTGATCGTCACCGTCCCCGCCCCCAAGAGCTAAAGAGAGGCCCCCATGACGACGCGCACGCTGAAGCACGCCGCCGCGCTGGGCCTCCTGGCCGCCGCCGCGGCCTGCGCCCCCGCCGG
>DATACF010000137.1:0-10202 GCA_036259235.1 Longimicrobium sp.
CCATCCGCAGCACCTCGGCCCAGATGGCGGCCAGCGCCTCCTCGGTGGGGGTGGACGGGGCGACGTACGCGGTCTCCGGCGCCCCGGCCTCGGGGGCGGGGAGGGCGCGGCGGTCCACCTTCCCGTTGGGGGTCAGCGGGAGTCCCTTCAGGGAGACGAAGGCGGAGGGGACCATGTAGTCGGGGAGCCGCGCCTTGAGCGCCGCCCGCAGCTCGGCCGGGGACGGGGCCTCGCCGCCCTCGGCGGGGACGACGTAGGCCACGAGCCGCTTCTCGCCCCCGTCCTCGCGGACGGCGACGACGGCCTCGCGGACGGCGGGGAGGAAGGCGAGGACGGCCTCGATCTCCCCCAGCTCGATGCGGAAGCCGCGGAGCTTGACCTGCGTGTCGGCGCGGCCCAGGAACTCGAGGGTCCCGTCGGAGCGCCACCGCGCCAGGTCGCCGGTGCGGTAGAGGCGCCCGCCGCGCTCGAAGGGGTCGGGGACGAAGCGCTCGGCGGTGAGCCCCGGGCGGCCCAGGTAGCCGCGCGCCAGCCCGTCGCCCGCCGCGTACAGCTCCCCGGGGACGTCGACCCCGCACGGCTCCATCCGCGCGTCGAGGACGTAGACGCGCGTGTTGGCCACCGGCGCGCCGATCGGGAGCGAGGCGCGCTCCAGGTCGGCGGGCTCCAGCGTCCGGCAGGTGGTGAAGGTGGTGTTCTCCGTCGGCCCGTAGCCGTTGACCAGGCGAAGGGCGGGGAAGCGCTCCATCACCCGCCGCGCGTGGGCGGGGGAGACGACGTCGCCGCCGGTCAGGAGCTGCGTCAGCGTCCCCAGCGCCTCCGGCTCGGCGTCGGCCATCTGGTGGAAGAGGCCGGCGGTGAGCCACGCCGAGGTGACGCCGAAGCGGCGGAAGAACGACGCCAGCCCCTCCAGCGTGGGGATCCCCGCCGGGTACTGCGCGATCCGCCCGCCGTGGAGGAGCGCGCCCCAGATCTCCAGCGTCGAGGCGTCGAACGCCACCGGCGCCACCTGGAGCCACGCCTCGTCGGCGCCGAACCGCGCGAAGTTCGTGTTCAGGACCAGGCGGAGGACGGCGCGGTGCGGCACCGCCACCCCCTTCGGCCGCCCCGTGGAGCCCGAGGTGTAGACGACGTACGCCAGGTTCTCCGCGGCGACCGCGACGTCCTCCAGGTTCGCGGACGACTCGGCGGCGACCGCCTCCGCGTCGCGGGCGAGGGAGACGACGGGGCCGGCGAAGGCGGCGAGGGCGCCGGGGACCGCGCCGGCGGCCACGAGGACGGAGACCCCCGCGTCCTCCAGCATGAACGCCAGGCGGTCGGCCGGATAGTCGGGGTCGAGGGGGACGTAGGCCCCGCCGGCCTTGAGGATGGCGAGGAGGGCGGCGACCGCCTCGGGCGAGCGCTCCAGCGCCACGCCCACGCGCGTGTCCGGACCGGCGCCGAGGGCGCGGAGGCGGCGCGCGAGCCGGTTGGCGCGCGCGTTCAGCTCCGCGTACGTGAGCGTCCCCGCCTCGAAGGCGAGGGCGACCGCGTCCGGCGTCCGGGCGGCGACCGACTCGAAGACGCGGTGGACGGCGGAGTCGCGGGGATACTCGGCGGCGGTGGCGTTCCACGCCTCCAGCACCCGCGGGCGCTCGCCCTCGTCCAGGAGGGGGAGGGCGGAGACGGGGAGGGCGGGGTCGGCCGCCGCGCCGCGCAGCAGCGTGGCGAAGCGCCCGGCCAGCCGCTCGACGGTCGCCGCGTCGAAGAGGTCCGTGGCGTACTCGAGGACGACCCAGAGGCCGCTCGGGTACTCGGTGACCGAGAAGGTGAGGTCGAACTTGGCGCTCCCGCTGTCGACCTGGACGCGCTCGCTCAGGACGCCGCGCGCGTCGTCGCCGAAGGCGTTCTGGAGGGCGAAGGCGGCCTGGAAGACGGGCCCCCGCGAGAGGTCCGGCGCGATCCCCAGCGCCTCGACCACCCGCTCGAACGGGACCTCCTGGTGCGCGTAGGCGTCGAAGGTCGTCTCGCGCACCCGTCGGACGAGCTCGGCGAAGGAGGGGTCGCCGCGGAGGTCGGCGCGGATGGCGACCATGTTGACGAAGAAGCCGATCAGCCCCTCCAGCTCCGGCCGCGTCCGGTTAGCCACCGGCGAGCCGAGGACCACCTCGTCGGCCCGCGCCCACCGCCCCAGGAGGGTGGCCAGGGCGGCGAGCCCCACCATGTACAGCGTGGCCCCCTCGCGCCGGGCGAGGGCCTTGAGCGCGGCCAGCGTCTCGGGCTCGACGCGGAAGAGGTGGAGGGCGCCGCGGTGGCTCTGCACCGGCGGGCGCGGCCGGTCGGTGGGGAGCTCCAGCGCGGGGGCGCCGGCCAGCGCCCCCGTCCAGTACGCCAGGTGCCGCGCCAGCGCCGGCCCCGCGAAGTACGCCCGCTGCCACGCCGCGTAGTCGGCGTACTGCACCGGGAGCGCGGGGAGGGGCGAGGGCTCGCCCCGCTCGAAGGCGTCGTGGAGGGCGAAGAGCTCGCCGAAGAGGACGCCGTAGCTCCACCCGTCGGCCGCCGCGTGGTGGATCACCAGCACCAGGAGGTGGTCGTCGGCCGCCAGCCGGAGGAGGCGGGCGCGGATCACCGGCCCCCGCTCCAGGTCGAAGGGCGTCTTCGCGTCCGCCGAGGCGATCCGCTTCGCCTCGGCCTCGCGCTCGGCTTCCGGGAGCGCCGAGAGGTCGTCGAAGGCGAGGCGGAAAGCACCCGCGGGGCCGATCACCTGCACCGGCTCGCCGTCCACGAGCCCGATCGTCGTCCGCAGCGCCTCGTGGCGCTCGACCAGCGCGTCGAAGGCCCGCTCCAGCACGGCGGGGTCGAGCGCGCGGCGGAGACGGATGGCGTCGGAGATGTTGTAGAAGGGGCTGTCGGGCTCCATCCGCCAGAGGAACCACATCCGCTCCTGCCCGAACGAGAGCGGGAGCGGGCGCTCGCGCGAGACGCGGCGCACCGGCGGGGCGTCGGTCCCCTGGGCCTCGGCGCGGGCGCGGTCGACGCGGGCGGCGAGGTCGTGGAGGACGGGGACCTCGAAGATGACGCGGGGGGTGAGCTCCACCTTGAGCGCGTCCCGCACCCGCCCCAGCATCCGCACCGCCAGCAGCGAGTGGCCGCCCAGCTCGAAGAACGAGTCGCGCGACCCCACGCGCTCCACCCCCAGCACCTCGCTCCAGATGGCCGCCAGCGTCTCCTCGGTGAGGGTGGCCGGCGGGACGTACGCGGCGTGCTCCTCCCCCGCCCCCTCGCCCGGCTCGGGGAGGGCTCGGCGGTCCACCTTCCCGTTCGGCGTGCGCGGGAAGGTCTCCAGCGCCACGAAGGCGGCGGGGACCATGTACTCCGGGAGCGCGGCGCGCAGGTGGGCGCGGAGCGCGCCCGTGTCCACGGCGCCCCCCTCGCGGGGAACGACGTACGCCACGAGGCGCGCGCCGCCGGAGGCGTCCGTCTTCGCCACGACCACCGCGTCGGCCACGGCGGGGTGGGCGTGGAGGGCGGCCTCGATCTCCCCCAGCTCGATCCGGAAGCCGCGGACCTTCACCTGGTGGTCGAGGCGCCCCAGGTACTCCAGCTCCCCCGCGGGCGTCCACCGCACCAGGTCGCCCACGCGGTACATCCGCGCGCCCGGGGGGCCGAAGGGGCAGGGGAGGAAGCGCTCGGCGGTGAGGGCGGGGCGGTTCCCGTAGCCGCGCGAGACGCCGTCGCCGGCCATGTACAGCTCGCCGGGGGCGCCCTGCGGCACCGGGTAGAGGGCGGCGTCGAGGACGTACGCCCGCGAGCCGGCCACCGGGCGGCCGATCGGCACCTTCCGCGCGCCCGCCGGGACGACGGCGTACGTCGAGTAGGTGGTGTCCTCGGTGGGCCCGTACAGGTTCTCCACCCGCGCCAGCGTCCCCAGCGCGTGCAGCCCCTCGGCCAGCGCGGCGGGGAGGGCCTCGCCGCCCAGGCCGAGGGAGCGGATGGACGCCGGGATCTTCCCCATCCGCAGGAGCTCGGCGGCGGCGCTGGGGACCATGGAGGCGCGGCGGATCCCAACGTCGGCCGGGAGCTCGGCGAGGGAGAGGGCGTTCTCGACCAGGTGGAGCGTCCCGCCCCGGCAGAGGGTGCCGAAGATCTCGGCGATGGAGACGTCGAAGGAGATCGAGGTCGACCCCAGCACCGCCCCCAGGTCGTCCGCGGGGACGAAGTCGCGCAGCCAGTGGAGGACGGCGACGGTGTTCCGGTGCTCGATCCGCACCCCCTTCGGCCGGCCGGTCGACCCCGAGGTGTAGATGGCGTACGCCAGGTTCTCCGGGCGAGCCGTCGTCTCCGGGTCGTCGGACGGATACGCGGCGAGGACCTCCGCCTCCGTGTCGGTGGCGACGACGCGGGCGGCGGTGGGCGGAAGGTGGGGGACGACGGAGGCCTGGGTGAGGACCACGGGCGCCGCCGAGTCCTCCAGCATCCACGCGATCCGGTCGCCCGGGTACGCGGGGTCGATGGGGACGTACGCCCCGCCCGCCTTGAGGACGGCGAGGAGGGCGACGATCATCTCCGGCGTCCGCTCCATGCAGACGCCGACCAGCGCCTCGGGGCCCACGCCGAGGGCGCGGAGGTGGCGCGCCAGCCGGTTGGCGCGCGCGTTCAGCTCCCCGTAGGCGATCCGCTCCGCGCCGAAGACGAGGGCGGTCGTCCACGGGGACGCGGCGGCGGCGGCCTGGAAGAGGTCGGGGACGACGAGGCCGCGCGGGTAGTCGCGGGCGGTGGCGTTCCACGTCTCCAGGACGCGCGTCCGCTCCTCGTCGCCCATCATCGGGAGCGCGGAGACGCGGGCGTCGGGGGTGGCGGCGGCGGCGCGGAGGAGGCGGAGCCAGTGGTCGGCCAGCCGCGCGACGGTGGCGGCGTCGAAGAGGTCGGAGTTGTAGGTGAAGGCGGCGGCCATCCCCTCGGGGTGCTCCTCCATGGAGACGGCCAGCTCCATCTTGGCCGCGGCCACCTCGCGCTCCAGGTCCTCCACCTCGACCCCCGCCAGCGCCACCCCGCCGTCGGGGGCGTTCTGGAGGACGATCATCACCTGCACCGCCGGGGGCCGGCTGGGGTCGCGCTCGGGCTGGAGCTCGTCGACCAGCCGCTCGAAGGGGAGGTCCTGGTGGGCGTACGCCTGCAGCGTCGACTCGCGCACCCGCGCCAGGAGCGCGCGGAACGCCGGGTCGTCGCCGAGCGTGGCCCGCAGCGCCAGGGTGTTGATGAAGAAGCCGATCAGCCCCTCCAGCTCCGGCCGCGTCCGCCCGGCGATCGGGGTACCGATGACGAAGTCGGCCTGCCCCGTGTGGCGCGCCAGGAGGACCTCGAAGGCGGCGAGGACGACCATGAAGAGCGTGGCCCCCTCCGTCCGCCCCAGCGCCCGGAGGTCGTCGAGGAGGGCGTGGGGGAGGATGGCCCGGTGCACGGCGCCGTTGAAGGTCTGCACCGGCGGGCGGGGCCGGTCGGACGGGAGCTCGAGGACGAGCGGGGCGCCGGCCAGCGTCTCCTTCCACCACGCCACCTGCTCGGCGACGCGCGCGTCGCTCAGGTGCTGGCGCTGCCACGCGGTGTAGTCGGGGTACTGCACGGGGAGCGGGGGGAGCGGCGACGGCTCGCCCCGCGAGAAGGCGGCGTAGAGGGTGGAAAGCTCGTGCGAGAGCACCCCCATCGACCAGCCGTCGCTGACGATGTGGTGCATGTTGAGGAAGAGGACGTGGTCGCACTCGCCCAGCCGCAGGAGCTTGGCGTAGAAGAGCGGCCCCTTGCGGAGGTCGAAGCGGTGGACGATCTCGCGCTTCGCCAGGGCGCGCGCGGCGGTCGGCGGGTCGGGCTCGCCCGAGAGGTCGATCCGCTCCACCCGGAAGGCGCCCGCGGGGGCCACCACCTGCACCGGCTCGTCGCGGACGGTGCGGAGCGTGGTGCGGAGCGAGTCGTGGCGCCGGACGATCTCCTCCACGGCGCGCGCCAGGGCGTCGGCGTCGAGGGGGCCGCGGAGGCGGAGGACGCGGTAGATGTTGTAGGCCGGCTGGCCGGGGTCCATCTGGTCGATGAACCACAGCCGCTGCTGCGCCGAGGACGCGGGGACGATCTTGAGCCCCGCCTCCTTCTCCCGCCGCAGCCGCTCCACCAGCTCGCGCTTCTGCTCCGGCGTCATCTTCGCCACCGGCGTTCCCACGTCGCTCATCTGATCCGCCATCCTGGAGATTGACGTCTCTTCAACCTGTATCGCGCGGAAGGGCGAGGCGCGTCCGCCTCCCCGCTCGTTCATCGTCCTTGGGTCGAGAGGCGGCCGAAGCCGTCCCCCACGTGCTTTCCGGCACCCCGGACCCGCATCGCTCAGGTTGTCATCCCGAGGCCCGGCCACGCGGAGCTTCTTCTACTCCGGCGCCCGGCAGGGCCGTGAGGATCTGACCGCGGCCGCCCGGATGCCCGTCGCGGAAGCCCGCGCGGAACCCGCGGCTTCCCGTCCGCCCGTCGATGCCAGGCAGGAAAAGCCCGGCTCTGAGCGATGCCGGCGCCACGCACGGCACCGTGCGCGCTTCCGCTGCGACCCCTTCCGCATACCTCGGCTGGATCCCCACGGCCCTGCGGCCTTCCGTGCGACCCATGGCGCGGTGTGGCCGGGCCTCGGGATGACAGCGTCGGGGGCGGCGTGCTCGACGGGTTTCTTCGAGACCGCTCCTTCTGTGCGGGTCTCGCCACGCATCCCCCGCTGAGTCCCGACGCCCCCGCGGTCTCCGGCGTTAACCCTGGCGCGGTGCGGCCGGCCTCCGGTCGCCCGCCCCGCCTCGTCCGGGACCGCGCTCTTCAGCGCAGGTCGCCCAGGAGGAGCGCGATCTCCTCGTCCGAGAGGCCGTCGAGGTGGCGCGCCAGGGCGTCCTCCGCCTCGCCGCCGCCGCCCGCGGCGCGCTCGTCGACGGCGCGGGCGAGCGATTCGACCGTCTGGCGCTCGAAGGCCTCGCGGAGGGGGAGGTCGACGCCGAAGCGGTCGCGGAGGCGGGTGAGCACCTGCATGGCCAGGAGCGAGTGCCCGCCCAGGTCGAAGAAGTTCTCGTCGACCCCCACCCGCTCCACCCCCAGCACCTCGGCCCAGAGCGCCGCCACCTCGCGCTCCGTCTCCGTGCGGGGCTCCGCGTGCGCGCCGTCCCCCTCGGCGCCCGCCTCCTCGGGGGCGGGGAGGGCGCGGCGGTCGACCTTCCCGTTCGGCGTCCGCGGAAGCGCGTCGAGCCGGGCGAAGAGCGAGGGGACCATGTAGTCCGGAAGCCGCTCGCGAAGGTGCTCGCGGAGCGCCGCCGCCCCCGGCGCGACGCCGTCCCTCGCGACGACGTAGGCGACGAGCCGCGCCGGGCCGCCCGCGCCGGGGCGGGCCACCACCGCGGCGGCCTCCACCTCGGGGTGGCGGAGGAGCGCGGCCTCCACCTCGCCGGGCTCCACGCGGAAGCCGCGGACCTTCACCTGCTGGTCGAGGCGCCCCAGGTACTCGATCTCCCCGGCCGCCGTCCAGCGCACCCGGTCTCCCACACGATACATCCGGCTCCCCGGCGGCCCGAAGGGACAGGGGACGAAGCGGTCGGATGTGAGGGCGGGACGACTCCCGTAGCCGCGAGCGACACCGTCGCCCGCCAGGTACAGCTCCCCCGCGGCCCCCTGCGGCACCAGCCGGAGGCCGTCGTCGAGGACGTACGCCCGCGTGTTCGCCACCGGCCGGCCGACGAGCACCTTCTCCGCGCCGCGCGGGACGATCCAGCACGTCGAGTAGGTGGTGTCCTCCGTGGGCCCGTACAGGTTCTCGATCCGCTCCAGCGTCCCCAGCGCGTGCAGCCCCTCGGAGAGCGCCGGGGGCACCGGCTCGCCCCCGAGGCCGAGCGAGCGGAGCGCCGGCGGAATGGCCCCCATCCGCAGGAGCTCGGCGGCGGCGCTGGGGACCATCGTCGCCCGGCGGATCTGGTCCGCCGCGGGCATCTCGGCGAGCGAGAGCGCGTTCTCGACCAGGTGGATCGTCCCCCCGCGGACGAGGGTGCCGAAGATCTCGGCCACCGAGACGTCGAAGGAGACCGATGTCGCCGCCAGCACCCCGGCCATCTCGGCGTCCGGAATCATCTCCGACAGCCAGCGGAGGAGCGAGACCGCGCTCCGGTGCTCGATCTGCACCCCCTTGGGGCGGCCGGTCGACCCCGAGGTGTAGATGGCGTACGCCAGGTTCCCGGCCCTCGCCGTCGCTTCCGGGGGAGAGGACGGCCACGCGTCGATCGCCTCCGCGTCCGTGTCCACGCGGACGACCGTCGCGCCGGTGAGCGGGAGCGCGTGCGCCGCGAGGTCGGTGGTGAGCACCACCGGCGCCCCCGCGTCCTCCAGCATCCACCCGATCCGCTCCGCCGGGTACGCGGGGTCGACGGGGACGTACGCGCCCCCCGCCTTCAGCACCCCCAGGAGCGCGGCGACGAGGTCGGGCCCGCGCTCCATGCAGACGGCCACCAGCGTCTCGGGGCCGACGCCGAGGGAACGGAGGTGGTGCGCGATCCGGTTGGCCCGCGCGTCGAGCGCCCGGTACGTCGTCCGCTCGCCGTGGAAGACGAGGGCGGTCCCATCCGGATTTCGCCCGGCCGCCGCCTCGAAGAGCGCGGGGATCGTCTCCCCCGCCGGGTAGTCGCGCCGCGTGTCGTTGAAGTCCTCCAGGAGACGGCGGCGCTCGTCGTCCGAGAAGAGCTCCAGCGACGCCAGGGGGGCGTCCGGCGCGGCGGCCGCGCGCTCCAGCAGCGCGCGGAAGTGGGCGAACATCCGCTCCACGGTGGCGGCGTCGAAGAGCGCCGAGTCGTACTCCCAGATCAGGGTGATCCCGTCCGGCTCGGCCCCGGCGCCGCGGCGGGCGCGCTGCTCGGCGCGGGGGATGGCGATCACCGTCATGTCGAACTTCGCCGACCGGTTGCTGAGCCCCAGGAGGAGCTCCACCTCCACCCCCGGGAGCGCCAGCTCGGGCTGCACCGAGTCGTGGAAGGAGAACATCACCTGGAAGAGCGGGTTGTGCCCCAGGTGGCGCTCGGGCCGCACCGCCTCGACCACCGCGTCGAAGGGCACGTCCTGGTGCGCGTACGCCTCCAGCGCCGCGCCGCGGACCCGCCCGATCAGCTCGCGGAAGCTCGGCGCCCCGCGGAGGTCGGCGCGGACCACCAGCGAGTTGACGAACATCCCGATCATCCCCTCCACCTCGCGCTGCCGCCGCGCCGCGATCCCCGTCCCCACGTTGAGGTCGTCCGTGCCCGCGTAGCGCGCCATCAGCGCCGCGAAGCCGGCGAGCATCGCCTGGAAGAGGGTGGCGCCCTCCGCGTGGCCGAGGTCGGAGAGCGCCCGGTACAGCCCGCCCGGAAGCTCGAAGCGCGGCGCGGCGCCCCGGAAGCGCTGCACCGGGGGGCGCGGGCGGTCGAGCGGGAGGTCGAGCACGGGGTTGCTGTCGCCCAGCTTCCGCCGCCAGAAGTCGAGCTGCGCACGCGCCGCGTCCGACTTCATCCACTCGCGCTGCCAGACGCAGAAGTCCGCGTACTGGAGGGGGAGCGGCGGGAGATCGGGCGTCTCGCCCAGGACGCGGGCGCGGTACCCCTCCAGCACCTCCTTCAACAGGAGGTTGAAGCTCCACCCGTCGTGGATGATGTGGTGCTCCACGTGCACCAGGACGTGCTCGTCGTCCGCCGTCTTCAGCAGCGTCCACCGCACCAGCGGGAGCGAGGCGAGGTCCATCGGCCGCGCCAGCTCGCCGGCGATCCAGGCGTCCACGGCCGCCTTCCGCGCGTCCTCCGCCAGGTGCGTGAAGTCGACCGGCGGGAGCGAGACCGTCCACGGCGCGTGGATGCGCTGCACCCCGCGCCCGTCCACCTCGTGGAAGGTGGTGCGGAAGACCTCGTGGCGGGCCACGACGGCCGAGAGCGCCCCTTCCAGCGCGGCCACCTCCAGCGCCCCCCGGAAGGCGAGCGTGGCCTGCATCTGGTAGCTCAGGTTGTCGGGCGCCAGGCGGGTGACGAAGAGCACCCTCTCCTGGGGGAACGACACCGGGAGGTCGCCCCCGCGCGGCGCCGGGAGGAGGGGCGGATATCCCCGCCCCCCCTCCGTCGCCGCCCGCTCCGCGGCCTCCGCCACGCTGGCGACCGTGGCCGGGCCGAGGACGGCCGAGAGGGGAAGCTCCACCCCCAGCGTCT
>DATACF010000138.1:0-2015 GCA_036259235.1 Longimicrobium sp.
GGCCGCCCCACCGATCGGTGGGGCGGCCCCGCTTCTTTTTCACCCGGGCCCTTTCGCGGGGTCAGGCGGCCGGCGCGAGGAGGACGTTGGAGGCGGCGGCGAAGAAGGGCTTCGCGGCCGGGTCCGAGAGCCGGATCTGGAGGAGGCGGCTCCCGTCCCCCGTCTTCCCCAGCACCGCGGTCACCACCCCCGGTCCGCCGACGCAGAAGACCTCCTCGCCGACGCTCGGGATCCGCTCCGACGCGGCGACCCACCCGGGGCGCTCGGTGAGGGAGACGAAGAGGTTCTCGTCGCGGACGCGCTTCACGCTGTTGCCGGTCGCCATTGTTGAACTCCTCCAGGCGTTGGGGTGCGGGGCGTGCTTGTGCCGGTGCCGGTCTGGTCCGTCGGGCTGTGGGTGTGTCTTCGGGGTCGGGTCCGGAAGGGAGTGCCGCCGCGTCAGGTCTTGTGGCGGTAGGTGATCCGCCCGCGGGACAGGTCGTACGGGGAGAGCGAGAGGGTGACGCGGTCGCCGGCCAGGACGCGGATGTTGAACTTGGACATCTTTCCCGCCCCGTAGGCCAGGACCATGTGCCCGTTCTCGAGCCGCACGCGGTACTTGCGGTCGGGGAGCACCTCGGTGACGATCCCGTCCATGACGATCCCTTCTTCCTTGGCCATCAGCGCGCTCCCCGCGGACGACGCCGTCCGCGACATGGTGAAAACGATTGCCCCGCGTGGGCGCTGGCGGCGCACCGCCGGCACCCTCGCGGGCGGGAGACCCACAGGCTCCCGGGCAAAGACTTCGCTTCTACACCCCGTTCCGCCCCGGGTTCCCCGGGGGCGCTCACCCCGCGACGGGGCCGAGGTCGGAGAGGCCGATCGACGACTCGGCGGTCTCCAGGACCGGGGGCTCGGCCTCGGAGACGCCGTGGTGGGCGAGCCACCGCTCGGCCTCGAGCGCGGCCATGCACCCGGTGCCGGCGGCGGTGACGGCCTGGCGGTAGTAGTCGTCCATGACGTCGCCCGCGGCGAAGACGCCGGGGACGCTGGTGCTCGTCCGCCAGGGGTGCGGGAGGCGGACGTAGCCGTTGTGGGTCAGCTCCAGCTGGCCGTCGAGGAACGCCGTGTTCGGCGTGTGCCCGATGGCCACGAAGAGCCCGCCGCAGGGGACGTCCTCCTCGGCGCCGGTGACGGTGTTCCGCACGCGGACGCCCGTGATGCCGTCGTCGCCGAGGACGTCGACGACCTGCTCGTTCCAGCGCACCGTGATCTTGGGGTTCCCGAGCACGCGGTCCTGCATGACCTGCGAGGCGCGGAAGGAGTCGCGGCGGTGGATGATGACGACCTCGGAGGCGTACTTGGTGAGGTAGGTGGCCTCTTCCATCGCCGAGTCGCCGCCGCCGACGACGACGAGGCGCTGGTTGCGGAACGCCGGGAGGGCGCCGTCGCAGACGGCGCACGCCGAGACGCCGCCGCCGGAGTGGGCCAGCCGCAGCTCGTTGTCGAGCCCCAGCCAGTTGGCGCGCGCCCCGGTGGCGACGATGACGGCGCGGGCGCGGAGCTCGCTCGACCAGGTGGGGCGGAGGACGAACGGGTACACCGAGAAGTCGGCGGAGGCGACGTTCTCCATCATCGTCCGGGTGCCGAAGCGGACGGCCTGCCCCTTCATCCGCTCCATGAGCTCCTGGCCGCCGATGCTCTCGGGGAAGCCGGGGAAGTTCTCGATGTCGGTGGTGTACATGAGCTGCCCGCCGGGGATCATCTCGCGCGAGGGCTCGCCCTCGATGACGAGCGGGTCGAGGTTGGCGCGGGCGGCGTAGAGCGCCGCGGTCCACGCCGCGGGGCCGGAGCCGATGATGACGAGCGTTTCGGCGGTGCTTCCCTCGGGGGCCATCCTGAAGACTCCGGATTGTCGATGGTGGGCCGCGCTTCCGTGACAAACACGGAATATAACGGGTCGCGCCAGCGGGGGGGACGGGGGCGGGGGAAGTGCGTGAGTGCGTGAGTGCGTGGGGTTCGGCGCGGGGGGCGGG
>DATACF010000139.1:0-6223 GCA_036259235.1 Longimicrobium sp.
TCGTCGGCGCCGACCTGGCCCGGCGGCTGTGGGGCGGCGCCGACCCCCTCGGGCGGCGGCTGCGGGCGGCGGACGACAGCGCGGCGGGGGCGCGGACGCTGGTGGTCGTCGGCGTCTTCGAGGACCCGGCGGCCGCCACGGGGAAGGAGGGGCGGGAGTACCGGGTCTTCCTCCCGCCCGACACCACCCGGGCGGCCGGGGCGGTCCTCGTCCGCACGGCGGCGTCCGCCGGGCCGCTCGTCCCCGCGCTCCGCAAGGCCGCGCAGGAGGAGGCGCCGGGGACGGCGGTGCAGGTGCGGACCTTCGCCGAGATCGAGGCGGTGCGGGAGCGGTACTACCGCAACATCACGGGCGGGCTCTCGGCCGCGGGGGGGATGGCGCTCTTCCTGTCGGCGATCGGCCTCTACGCCGTGGTGGCGTTCTCCGTCGGCCAGCGGACGTCGGAGATCGCCGTCCGCATCGCCGTCGGGGCGCGCGCCCGGCAGATCGCCCGGCGGTTCTTGGCCGACGGGCTCCGGCTGAGCGCGATCGGGCTGGCGCTGGGCCTCCCCGTCTCCCTCCTCGGCCTGCGCGTCCTCCTCACCCTCGACGACGACTTCCCGTCCATCCCGCTCCCGGTGGTCACGCTGGTCGCGGCGCTCGGGGTGGTCGTGGTGGCGACGGCCGCCGCGTGGATCCCGGCACGGCGCGCCGCGCGGGTGGACCCGGCGATCACGCTGCGGAGCCAGTAGCCTCCCGGGAGGGCGAGGCCGGGGGAAGCCAGAGCGTGAAGGCGGAGCCGCGGCCGCCCTCGCTCTCGACGGTGATGTCGCCGCCCAGGAGCCGGGCGATGCGGCGGCTGATCGCCAGCCCCACGCCCGCGCCGTGCTGCGCCTCCGGATCGAGGCGCGTGAACTCCTGGAAGATCGTCTCCTGCTTCTCCGCCGGGATCCCCGGCCCCGTGTCGGTCACGCGGACCGCGATCCAGTCGCCGCCCCCGGGCCCGCTTCCGCCGGTGCGGCGGCCGGCTTCGACCGTGACCCGGCCCTGGGGCGTGTACTTCACGGCATTGGAGAGGAGGTTGCTCAGGATCTGGCGGACGCGCGCGGGGTCGGTCTCCGCGCGGAGGGCTCCGTCCGCGCGCACCTCCAGCCCCAGCCCGGCGCCGGCGGCCTGTGCGCGGAAGTCCTCCGCGGCCTCCCGCGCCAGCTCCGCGACGTCGGTGAGCACCGGTTCGAGCTCGATCTGACCCGCCTCCGCCCGGGCCAGCTCCAGCAGCTCGTGGATCAGGTGGAGCGATGTGCGGATAGACCGGCGAATCCGCCGGATGCTCTCCACCTGCTGCGTGGAAAGCTCTCCCAGGATGCCGTCCTCCAGCAGCTGCGCGTATCCGTCCGCCGCGCCGAGCGGGTTCTTCACGTCGTGGGTGAAGCCGCGCATGAGGCGCGTGCGGCTCTCGGTGACCCGCTCCACCTCCTCGCGCCGCCGCTCGGCCTCGGCCCTGGCCTCGTTCGCCCGGTCGAGGAGCCGCTCGCGCTCGGCCACGGCTTCGATCTGGTCGGTGACGTCGGTGTTCGTGCCGAACCATCGGACCACGTTTCCGTCCCCGTCCTTGATCGGAAGCGCGCGGGAGAGGAACCAGCGGTACGCACCGGTCTTGCTCCGGAGCGGGAACGTGTCCTCCCAGCGCGTCCCCGTCTCGAAGGCGTGCCGGATCCGCTCGACGACCCGGTCCACGTGCTCGGGGTGGTGGACCTTCCGCCACCCCCACCCCTGCATCTCCTCGAGCGTGGTGCCGGTGTACTCGTGCCAGCGCTCGTTGTACCAGAAGATCCAGCCGGTCGGGTCGGCCATCCAGGCGAGCTGGGGAATGGTGTTGGCGAGCGCCCGGAAGCTGCGCTCGCTCTCCCGCAGCTTCTCCTCGGCGCGCTTCCGGGCGCTCACGTCGCGGAAGAAGACCGAGAGCCCGTCGCTCGACGGATACGCGCGGGCATCCACCCAGATGCCGATGGTCGGGGCATACGCCTCGAACTGGACCGTCGTCCGCTCCGCGACCGCCCGCTGGTACTCGTGCTGGAAGGTGGAGCCGACGGCGCCGGAGAACTCCTCCCACAGGCTGTGGCCGAGGAGCTCCTCGCGGGCCCGCTTCAGGAGGCGCTCGGCCTCGCGGTTCACGTACGTGAAGCGCCACACCCGGTCGACCGCGAAGAACGCGTCGGTGATGCTCTCCAGGATCGTCGTGACCTGTGCCCGGGCCTCCCGCTCCCCTTCGAGGAGCCGCTCGCGCTCTTCGTCGTGCCGCTTCCGCTCCGAGATGTCGGTGAGCGTTCCGAACCAGCTGAGGATCTCCCCCGCCTCGTCCCGGAGGGGCGCCGCCTGCCCCAGGAACCAGCAGTAGACCCCGTCGGCCCTGCGGAACCGGTACTCGACCGCGTACGGCTCTCCCGTTCGCAGCGAGTGCCGCCAGCGCGCGAGGGTCCGCTCCCTGTCCCCGGGGTGCAGGAGGTGGAGCCACCCTTCGCCCTCCGTCTGCTCGGGCGTCATCCCCGTGAACTCGTACCACCGGCGGCTGAAGTAGTCGTGGAAGCCGTTCGCGTCGGTGGTCCAGATGTGCTGCGGGATCATGTCGGCCAGGAGGCGGTAGCGCTCCTCGCTCTCGCGGAGCGCCCGCTCGGCGCGCTTCCGGTCGGTGATGTCGCGGAGGTAGACCGACAGCGCCTCGGGAGACGGATAGGCGCGAACCTCGACGCAGATGCCGAGCGGCGCGTAGAACGCCTCGAACTCGGCGGTGGTCTGTTCCGCCATCGACCGGCGGTACTCCCGCTCGAAGGCCGTTCCGACCGCCTCCGGGAACACCTCCCACACGCTCCTGCCGACGAGCTCTTCCCGGCGCCGCCGGAGGACCTCCTCCGCGCGCCGGTTCAGGTAGGTGAAGCGCCACTCCCGGTCCACGGCGTAGAACGCGTCCGTGATGCTCTCCAGGATCGACTCGATCTCCTGGCGGGCCCTCGCCTCCTCGGCGCGGGCCGCCGTCTCGCGCGTGAGCCGCAGGGCGGTCTCCTCGGCCTCCCTCCGCGCGGTCGTCTCCCGCTGGACCGAGGTCCATTGCACGACCCTCCCGCTCTCGTCGAGGACGGGCGCGATGCTGATCTCCACCCAGTAGGGGCTCCCGTCCTTCCGGTAGTTCAGCAGCTCGGCGCGCACGGGCTCCCGCCGCTCCAGCGCGGCGCGGATCCGCCGGGTCGTGTCCGGGGCCGTACCCGGGCCCTGCAGGATCCGCGGGGTCCTGCCGACGACCTCTCCGGGCGCGTAGCCGGTCATCCGCGTGAACGCCTCGTTGACGTAGAAGATGCGGGGACCCCGCCCGTCCAGGGGCTCCGGCTCGGTGACGACCACCGCGTCGTTCGCCGTGGTCACCACGGACTCCAGGATCCTCAGCCGGCTCCCCGAGCGGACCTGCTCGGTGACGTCCTCGACCCGGTGGATGATGTAGATCAGCTTCCCGCGATCGTCGAAGACCGGCGAGTTCAGCGGGTCCCAGTACCTCTCCTCGAACTCGCCGGCGGGGGTGCGGATGTCGTACTTCTGCAGCGCCATCCGGTGCGGCCTCCCGGTCCGGAGCACCTCGTTCAGCGACGCCTGGAGGTTGCGGACGCCCGTCGCGCCGGGATCGGTGGGGTTGTCCGGGAAGACCTCGAACAGGGGACGGCCGACGACGTCCTCGCGGCGGGTCATCGTCACCCGGAGGCGGGCCTCGTTGGCCGCGACCATGGTGAAGCGCGGTGGATCGGGCGCCAGCAGGAGGTAGGCGTCGGGCGCGGAGTCGAACACCGCCCAGAAGCTCGCGTCGGGGGGCGCTGGGGACGGTTCCCGGGGGTGCCGCTCTCGTTCCGGCGTGAGGCCGCCCGCCGGCTTCGGATCGGAGGTTCCTGAATTCACCATTCCGACTTCCTCCTGGGGATCGCCGGGAGCGCCTCGGGGGTGCGCCAGGGACGGTTACGGCCTGGGCCCGGCTCCCCGCGCGCCGCCACATCCGTGCCGTGGCCCGGCGGCGGCTCGCGTGGCCGCCCGGACGGACCGTCGGCCGCGAAGACGCCCGCGCTCCGCCGGCCGTGGCCGCGAAAGCGTCCCTCGCGCCGGGGGCGGCGGGAAAAAAGCGGAAGGCCGCCGGGGGTGCCGGCGGCCTTCCGCTGCGCTCCCGGGGGGAGTGGAGCCGGGCTAGTTGCTGGACTCGAGGCTGAACGCGGCCTGGTCCGGGTCGGCGACGATCTTGAAGACGCTGAAGGCGTTCAGGCGGTTGTCGAGGGTGCCGGGGCCGCCGCGCTGCACGACGCGCAGGTTCTCGGCGCTCTTGGAGTCGCTGTCGCCGGTCGTGACGCTGACGGCGTTCAGGTACGGGTTCTGGTCGTTGCCGTACTGCACGTTCGGGACGGTGCCGCCGGCGGGGATGCTGACCGTCACGGGCGGAAGGTCGCCGCCGTTCGGGTCCGAGCCCTTGCGGCCGATCAGGGTGACCTCGATGGGGTTGCGCGAGCCGTTGACGAGAGTCTTGGTGCCGGACATTGTGGACCTCTTTCGAGTGGGGGTAACGGGGAGTCAGCATGAACCGCCGTGTGGAGCGCGCCGCCCTTCTTCGCACGCGCCGGGCCGCATCCGGACCGCATGGGCCGAGGTCTTTCGGATCGCTTGCATCCCGTTGGACTGCAATGGTTTATGATCTCCACCGCCTGAGCCCGCGGACGGTTCCGCGGATGCGTCCGCCGTTCCGGCTGCCACGCGGCGGTGTTACGCGTGTAACGGTCCGATGCTTTCCAGACGCATCCGGCGGCGGGACGCACCGGTGGATGCCGACCGGTGTTGCGGCGGGGGCGCGTACGCCGGGGGGAACGACCGCTGGGTGGACGTCTTCCGGGCGCTCTACCCGCGCCGGGACGCCTTCCTGGCGCTGCGGAAGACGCGCGGCCCCGACAGCATCTTCCTGAACGCGTACTGGCGCCCGCGCTTCGGCCTGTGCGGGTGAAGAACGTGAGCCCCGCGACGGAGGCGTCGCGGGGCCTTTTCGTCATCGATTTCGAGGAGCGCGGAGCGGGGGACGGCTACCCGCCCCGCGCGGCGCCGGCCGCCACGGGGCGCGCGACGGTGTCCCCTTGCACCGCGCCGGACGGGCCGGGCGCCGGGAGGAGGCGGACGTTCACGGTGTCCTGGACCTGCACCCGCGAGGGCTCGGGCTCCTGCTCGCCGGAGCGCGCGAGGTACGCCGTCGTCGCGAGGACGGCGAGGAGCACGACCCCGTGAACGACGCTGACCGACGGGGCGAGGAACGGAGCGAGCGCCGAACGGAGCGGGTGGGTCCGGTCGGTGGGCGCGCGGGCCTCCGGGTGGCGGGCGATCCAGTGCGGGTCGAGGAGGTAGCGCGGAACCTCGGCCTCGCGACCGAGATCGGCGCGGACGGCGTCGTAGAGGTTGCGGTAGCGCCGCTCGAGCCAGAGGAAATACGCGTCGAGCCCCCAGAACGACAGGACCGGGATGAGCGCGGCCAGGGTGAGGAGGGGGTTCTTCACCTCGACCGCGAACGCCACGAGCGCCGTGGCCGCGCCGACGCTCCACCCCTTCGCGGCGAAGGCGTTCCCCGCCATGCGGGCGATCGCCGCCAGGATCATGTCCAGGTGCTTCTCGATCGCGGCCGCGGCGGGAGGCTCGCTTCCGCCGCCCCCCCGGCTTCCGTTCCCCGTCGTCGTGTCGCTCATCGTGCGCGCTCCCATGAAATCGCGAAGGGTGTCCCGCCGCGGTCCGACAATCATTATGCGGCGCCGATCGGCGCCGCAACGAACGCGCGCGGTGGCCGGACGCCCCCCCTCGCCCGCGTTCCGCTCCGGGGGGCTTCCGCCACGCGACCGAACGGCTAGGTTTAGACTCTTTTCGCGTCGTGCCGTGTCTCGCCGACGGTGAAGCGTCGTCTCTTCCGTGCGCGGCGCCGCGGCGATCACCGAACCTGGAGAGGGACCATGAAGAAGCTGAAGCTGGAGGTCGAGGCGCTGGAGGTGGAGTGCTTCGCCGTGGCGGAGACCGGGGAGCGGCGCAGGACGGTGGTTGGGTACGTGTACAGCGCGTATCCGGACCCGTGCGGCTCGTACATCAGCATCTGCCACGAATGCCCCATCACCTTCGACATGTACGCCTGCACGGACTTCGACTGCTGAGCCGGCCGGCACTCCATCGAAGCGAGCGCCCCGCCGTGGCTCGT
>DATACF010000140.1:0-3869 GCA_036259235.1 Longimicrobium sp.
GCCCGCCGCCGCCCCCACGGCGGCGGGCGGCGGCCTTGAGCCGTACTCCCGTCCACGCCAGCCACGCCCCCGACGCCACGGTGCCGAGGGCGGCGGGGAGCGCCCACTCGCGCCCCCCCTTCGCCGGGTCGAACTCGGGGAAGACGCCGGAGAGGACGAGGAGCCCCACGTTCCACGCCGCGTGGAGCGCCACCCCCGCCCAGAGCGAGCGGGCGGCGTAGACGGCGTACCCCAGCGCCACGCCCCCCGCCACCCGGATGGGGATCCCCTCGGGCTGGAGGTGCGCCAGCGCGAAGAGGAGCGCCGTGACCCCGATCCCCGCGGCGGTCCCCAGCCGCCGCTCGAGGGGGCGCTGCACCCACCCGCGGAAGGCGAAGTCCTCGATCAGCGGCGCCAGCGCGGCGATGGCCAGGAAGAGGACGGCGGCGCCCCCCGGCTGCTTGGCGAAGTCCTCCACCACCTTGGGGAGCGGGGTGTCGCCCGCCATCCCCAGCGAGGTCACCAGGACCAGAAGCGAGAAGGCGAGCGCCGGCATGGCGGGCGCCATCGCCCACAGCCACGGCACGGCGGGCTTCGGGACCGGCCGGATGCGGAGCCACGCCCGGCGCCGGGCGCTGGTCCACTCGCCCGGGACCGCGTACCCGCGCACGAAGAGGACGCCGACGGCGATCACCCACGGGAGCGCCAGCGCGGGCTTCATCGAGACGAAGGCGAACGCCACCGTCTGCCACACCATCCACACCAGCAGGGCGAGGACTACGTCGAGCACGACGCGGCGGCCACGCCGGGACGGCGCGCCGCGAGCTTGCGGTTCCATTCGGTCCGGGGAGAGAAGCGGAAGAGTCGCGGTCCGGCCCTCCATTCTACCACCCCGGCCGCCTCGCTCGAAAGCGTCCTCCTGAACTGCGGCCTCTCACAGGGGGCACAGGGGACCCGGAGGGGCTCCGTCGTGACGGCGGTTCCCTCTGTGCCCTCTGTGCCCCCTGTGAGAGACCCTGGCGGGGCATGAGGATACCACGAAGGCGGCCTCCCTCACGGGAAGCCGCCTTCGTTGCGCAGGCATATGGCGCGGCCCAGGCGATGTCGATATTCTATGGCTGGAAGCGAACGAAGCGCCTTCCTTCCCTCTCACTCGAGATGCTCCCGATGATGAGATCGTTCCGAAATCTCCTGATGGCCGGTGCCCTGACCTCCGCCGCGGCGTGCTCGTCCGGCATCCCGACCGCTCCCGACGCAGCCGTGGACCCCTCCGCCAGCTACGGCGGCGGCATGGGAGGGTCCGGCAACCGGGACGGAGGCTTCGGGTCCGGACACTCGAACGGCGACGGCATCGGGTTCGGCTCTGGAAACTCCTTCCAGCCGAGCACGTCCGCCCAGACGCCGGCGAGCGGGCGGGGCGGATTCACGATGGGCTCGGGGAACTACACGGAGGAGGGAATCGGGATGGGGTCCGGGAACTCCGCGGAGGGGGGGCTCGTTCTCGGTTCCGGCAACGCGACGGCGAGCGCGCGCGGTGGATGGCTGATCGGTTCGGGGAACTCCACCGAGGAGGGAACCGGCCTGGGGTCGGGGAACGCCGCGGAGGGAGGACTCGTTGTCGGCTCCGGCCACGTGACGGCCGCGCGCGGAGGCGGGACCTACGGATCGGGCGGGAACCGGATCGCGGCGGGTACGCCGGTGCTCGGGGACGCGACCGTCGGCGGGGCGGGGCACGATGAGCGCGGGGGAGGATTCATCGGTACCGGCCACGCGAAGGGAGGCGTCACGTTCGGCTCGGGCGGCTTCGCACGAGCCGGCGACGGTGGCACCTTCGGCTCCGGCCATGCGCCGGCCGCGGACGGGGTCTTCGGCGGATCGAGGAGCTTCGCGGATGGGATCGGGTGGTTCGGCTCGGGCAACTTCACCGGGGAGGGCGGCCACATGTTCGGCTCCGGGCACGTCTCTATGCCGGCCGCCACGACCGAGCGCGGCGGCCACACCTTCGGCTCGGGCAACTGAGTCGACCCGTCTCCAGGGTGTAGCTGAGACGGCGCACCCTGGACACCGGCGCGCACCGATCCACGAAAACGACGAAGGCGGCCCCCCACGCGGGAAGGCCGCCTTCGTCCGTCGGGTGTCGTCGCGGTCCCGGCTGGCGGGATTACCGCCGGGAGAGCCGGTACAGCCGTACGCGCTCGACGCCCGCCTCGTCGGTCGCCTTCCCCAGCACGAAGTCGGGGCCCACCTGCAGCACCCGGAGCCCGGCAGGGGTACGGGCCGTGGCGATCCGCTCTCCGCCGGGGGCGAGGATCGTCCACTCGCGCGGGGCGCCGGACACGGCCGGGTACGCGCCCACCCACAGGTGCCCCGCGCCGTCGTGCCGCAGGTCCTGGAACACCGGCATCGTCTCGGGGAAGGGGATCTCCGCGAGCACCTTCTCCTGCTCGGCGCGGTAGCTCTCCACCTCGATCGCCGCCAGCCGGACGCGACGGTAGCGCTCGCGGTCCTCCGCGCGCACGGGGGCGGGTCGGTCGTCCAGCGCCATCCCCGGCACGCGCCGCCCCAACGGGGTGAAGGCGTCCACCCGCGCGCCCCCGGTGTCGAGCGCGTACAGGAGCGAGTCGCCCACGGCCACAAAGGTCTCGCGCCCGAACGGCACCGGGTTGGTGGAGAAGCCGGACGCGCCGGTGGTCACGTATTCCTGCCTTCCCGGGAGCCGGGCCACGGGGCCGAGGAGGGTGCCGTCCGGTCCGTAGCGGAGGAGCGTCACCGAGTCGCGCCGCACCCCGGTGCCCCCGGCCGCCATCCGCGCCACGTCCCACCCCGAGGCCAGCACGAACGAGCCGTCGGCGAAGACGCCGCGCGCCTGAGGGAACATCCCCGGAGGCGCCGGGCGCGGCGCGACGGTGCGGACCACTCCGCGGGGGGTGAGGAGCGTCCACCGCAGCAGCGACGCGTCCCACGCCGCCACCGTGTCGCCCCGGAGCGCGCCGAGCCAGGCGAGCGTCTCGAACTCGCCGGGGCCCCGCCCCTGGCGGCCATACGCGGCGGCGAAGCGCCCGTCGCGACCGTAGAAGCGGACCTCATGCGTCCCGGCGTTGGCCACCGCGATCGCGCCGCCGTCGAGGCGGACGGCGCCTTCCACCTGGAAGAGGAGCGCGCGCGGGTCGCCCTCCGCCGCCCCGATCCCCACCTCCGGCTCCGCCGAGAGGCGCCATTCGGCCGCGACCCCCCCCGTCTCCCGCGCGACTTCCCTCTCGGGCGCGTCGGCGCCGCCGCCGCACGCGGCCAGCAGCACGACTCCCCACGCGGCCGCCCCGCCCCGGCTCACGCGCGCTCCCCGCGCGCGATGGCCCGCCGGAGCGCCGCCTCGGTCGATGGAAAAGCCGCGTCGCATCGTGTGTCTCGAATCCAGAATGTGTCGTGGAGCGCTCCCGGTCCACAAGGCAAGCCCGTGCGTGCAGACCGGCGGGAAGGAGCCCGTCGTTCCTACTTCTTGATGGGGACGCAGCTGATGAGCACCCCCGTGTTCGCGTAGTAGGTGCAGCACGTGGTGCTGGTGCAGGTCAGCTTGATCTCCGTCTGCGCCGAGGTCGAGCCCGGCGCGAGGAACTGCCCGGCGACGAGGAGTGCGACGCCCAGAAGGCAGCCGCCCAGGAGACGCGTGAGTCGTTGCATGATGGGCCTGGAGTCTGAAGGGTGGATTGAGCACGGGTGCGCCTGCGGAACCGTGGGCACGGGTCCCATGCTAAAGGCCCGGTGTCACCGCGTCAACGATATTTCCTGAAAGGTGCGCTACGGTGTGGGCTTGAGGTGGCGTCGGCCTGGAGTGGGTCCGCCGCTCCGGGTGCGGGCGCCCCGAACGGATCGCCTCATGAGCGCGGCCGGCC
>DATACF010000141.1:0-1991 GCA_036259235.1 Longimicrobium sp.
CGTGCGCCCGCCTTCGGCGTCGCTGCGACCGAGCGCGCGCCCGCCGGGGTCGAGCCTGTTTCCGTTCGGAGTGGAACCCGATACGCGCGAGCAGGCTGCGTTGCCGCCCGCGGGACCCTCCTCGCCTGAGCCAAGCGGACAGCACCGCGAAGAAACGGGCGGGGCGGCGGCCGATGCGGCGCAGGCGTCTTCGGCTGGGCCTTCGCACGATCCCGAGCCGAGCAACCTGGAGCTGCTTGCCTCGGGCGTCGCGAACGACACCAGCGATCCGAGCGCCCGGCCGCGCAGCCGGCGGGGGCGTCGTGAGCCGCGCGGCGGTGGCGGCGGCCGTGGTGTGGACGCACCTGGCGGCGGCGGTCGTCCACGCGGCGGCGCACGGATGACGGACGGCGACGCGGCGCTGGCCGCCTTCGAGGGCGAGCGGAGACGCCTCTTCGGGATCGCGTACCGGATGCTGGGGTCGGTGCGCGAGGCCGAGGACGTCCTCCAGGACGCCTGGATCCGGTGGCAGGAGGTGGAGCACGCGGCGGTCGCCAACCCGGCCGCCTACCTGGTGCGGCTGGTGACGCGCCTGTGCATCGACACGCTGAAGGCGGCGCGGAGCCGGCGGCTGGAGTACGTCGGCCCCTGGCTCCCCGAGCCGCTGGTGGAGGACCGGGTGGAGAGCGAGAGCGCCGAGGAGATGCTGGAGCTGGCCGACACGCTGTCGACGGCGTTCCTCCTGATGCTGGAGCGGCTGGGGCCGGTGGAGCGGGCCGTCTTCCTCCTCCGCGAGTCGTTCGACTTCCCCTTCGCCGAGATCGCGCGCGTCGTCGGCCGCACGGAGGAGAACTGCCGGCAGATCGACCGCCGCGCCCGCCTCCGCCTGGCCGACGAGCGCCGCGCGCGCCCCGCCGGCCGCGCCGAGCACGACCGCCTCCTCGCGGGCTTCCTCCGCGCCACCCGCGAGGGCGACCTCGACGGGCTCCTCCAGCTCCTCTCCGACGAGGCGGTGGCGTACTCGGACGGGGGCGGGAAGGCCACCGCCGCGCGGAACCCGATCACCGGGGCGCGGAACGTCGCGCGCTTCTTCCTGGGGCTGGCGAACCGGGCGGCGGCGATGGGGCTCGACCTCGACTTCCGCCTCGCCGAGGTCAACGGGCGCACGGGTGTCCTCGTCCACGTCGGCGGGCATCTCCACTCGGTCATCACCCTCTACGCCGAGGAGGGGCGGATCCTGCGCTTCTTCACCGTCGTCAACCCCGACAAGCTCCCGGCGCTCGCGTAGTCCGGCAACGGCGGGGTGAGATTCGTTTTTCTGGTTCGCTTCACCCGCCCAGGAGCCGCGCGGCGAGGACGACCGCCGCCAGCACGAGGATCTCGCCGTCCGCCACGACGTCGCAGAGGAAGTGCGGGTCGCCGCCGCGCGCGAAGCGGCGGAGGTAGGCCCAGGCGTAGACGGAGCCGAGCGCGAGCAGGGCGAAGGCGGGCGGGGCGAGTCCGGCGGCCGGCGCGACGACCGCCCCCGCGCCGAGGAGCGCGTTCGTCGCGTGGAGGAGCCGGAGCGTGGGCGCGCGGCCGAGGACGACGGGAATCGTGCGGACGCCGTTCTCGCGGTCGCCCGCTTCGTCGCGGAGGTCGAAGAAGACGGTGTTGATCCACCACCGCGCGAAGAGGAAGGCGCCCGCCGCCCCGAGCGGCGTCCAGGGGACGGGCCCCCCGCGCCGCGCCGCCGCCGCCAGGAGGACGGGGGTGGCGGCGAGGGTGAGGGCGACGACGACGTTCTTGACGACGAGCACCTCCTTCAGCCGCCGGAAGCCGAGGCGGCGCGCCAGCGGCGCCGGGACGAAGGGGAAGGAGTAGACGAGGACGACGGCGAGCGGGAGGAGCGCCACGGCCGCCGCCGCGAGTCCGCGTGACCCCGCGAGCGCCAGCGCCCCGAGGTACGCCGCCGCCGCGGAGGCGCGCATCCGCCGCGCGTGGCGGCGGGCCCAGCGCGCCCGCTCGGGGTG
>DATACF010000142.1:0-9446 GCA_036259235.1 Longimicrobium sp.
AACGTCCCTCTCCCGTAGTTCGGGAGAGGGACAGGCGGCGAGCCTACGGCGAGCCGCCAGGGTGAGGGTCGCGGGGCCGGCGCCGCGCACCCACCGCCCGTCGCTCACACAGCCCTTCTCCCCTCTCCCAGGCGTTGGGAGGGGGGGCCGGGGGGTGAGGGCCGACGATGTCGGCGCCGCGCCCCCCTCGCTCGTCGTCCCCTCGGGATTCGCCATCCCCCGCTACCGCTCCCGCATGTACTCGTGGATGAGCTGCACCGCCATCGACCCCTCGCCGACGGCGGTGGCGACGCGCTTCACCGAGCCGGCGCGCACGTCGCCGGCCACGAAGACGCCGGGGAGGCTGGTCTCCAGGAGGAAGGGGGGGCGCTCCAGCGGCCATCCTTCCTTCGACAGCGACCGCCCGGCGAGGACGAAGCCGCGCTCGTCGCGCTCCACGGCGCCCTCCAGCCACTCGGTCTCCGGCGCGGCGCCGATGAAGACGAAGAGCGCCTCGGTGGGCACCGTCTCGGTCTCGCCGCTCTTCACGTCCTGGATCGTCACCGTCTCCAGCCGTCCCTCCCCGGTGGCGCCGGTCACCGTGCACCCGGTGCGGAGGCGGACGTTGGGGGTGGCGGTCACCCGGTCGACGAGGTAGCGCGACATCTTCTCGTCGATCGTCTCCTCCAGCGCCACCAGCGTCACCGACTTCGCGTAGCGGGCCAGGAGCATCGCCGCCTGCCCGGCCGAGTTGCCGGCGCCCAGCATGTAGACGTCGCGCCCCCGCACCGCCGCAGCCTCGGCGGCGGCCGCGCCGTAGTAGACCCCCGACCCCACCAGCTCCTGGCACCCCGGCGCGTCCAGCGTCCGCCACTCCACCCCCGTCGCCAGGAGGACGGCGTGGCAGCGCAGCTCGTGCCCGCCCTCCAGCGTCACCGCGCGGTAGTCGCCGTCGGCCCTCAACCCCGCCGCGGCGCGGGTGACGACGAGCTCGACGCCGAACTTGGTCGCCTGCTCGGCGGCGCGGCGGGCCAGCTCGGCGCCGGTGATCCCCTCGGGGAAGCCCAGGTAGTTCTCGATCCGCGCGCTCTGCGCCGCCTGCCCGCCGGGGGCGTGGCGCTCCAGGACGATCGTCCTCAACCCCTCCGACGCCCCGTAGACCGCCGCCGCCAGCCCGGCCGGGCCGCCGCCCACGACCACCAGGTCGTAGAAGGGCGCGTCGGCGAAGGTGTCGAGGCCGATCCGCGCGGCGATCTCGGCGTCGGTGGGGGCGGCCAGGCGGGTCCCGTCGGCGAAGACGAGGAGGGGGAGCGCGGCGCCGTCGCCGGCCTCCTCGGCCAGCGTCCGGGCCGCGTCCGACGTCTCGGGGTCGAGCCAGAGGTAGGGGACGCGGTTGCGGGCCAGGAAGTCCTTGACGTCGTGGGTGCGCGGGTCCCACCGCGCGCCCACCACGCGCAGCGGCGCGGGGCGCTCCGCCGGGGCGGCGCCGCTCCCGCTCACACCGTCGTCCCCGCCTCGCGGGAGACGCGCGACGGGGCGTCGGTGCCGCTCGAGGGCTCCACCACCGTGCCGTCGGGGAGGAGAGGGCGGCCGCGCTTCAGGTCGAAGCCGTAGCCGTCGGCCAGGACGTGCACCACCGAGTCGGTGATGGCCAGCGTGTCGTCGTCCGACGCCGAGGGGGCGTTGGTGTGGGTGACGCGCCCGGTGAAGACCATCACCGCGCCGCTCCCCACCACCGTGAAGCGTTCGCCGGGGAGGACCTCGATGGCGGTGTCCTCGTCGATCCCGATCCCCAGCACCTGCGGGTTGTGGGCGAACACCGTCAGGAGCCGGTTGGGGCGCCCGCGCTGGTTGAAGTGCGTGTCGACCACCGTGTCCCTCCAGTAGCCGAGGCCGGGGGCGAGGCTCACGTCCTCGCGGCGCACCGTCCCCTCGCTCCTCCCGCCGATCAGCATCACGCTGCTCATGGCCGCCGCGCCCGCGCTGGTCCCGGCCACCACCAGCCCCTCGCCGAAGAGGCGCTCGCGGGTGCGCTCGCAGAAGTCCGTCCCCGCCACCAGCGCCGTCAGCCGGAGCTGGTCGCCCCCGGTGAAGAAGACGGCCGTGGCGCGCTCCAGCGCCTCCAGCAGCTTGGGATCGCTCGCCTGGTTCCGCTCGGTGATGGGGGCGGGGATCACCTCGGCGACGCCGATCTTCTCGAAGAGCTCGCCGTAGACGTCCACCTTCTCCTCGGGGTTTTCGGAGGGCGACGAGCAGACGATGATCCGCGCATCTTTCCCCCCCGCCATCTCCACCAGGTGGGGGAGAATGCGCAGCTTGTCCTCGTCCGGGTCCTCCGCGCCCCCGATCACCAGGAGGTGCCCCCGCCGCTGCTTCCCGTTCCCGTCCGCCATCGTCTCACCTCTCTGTAGGTCCTGTATCGGTCTACGCTTCTCTCGGGTGCTCAAACATCACGCCAGCCCTGCCCACGGCACCGTCGGGAGCCCCGCCACGCCCATCCGGACGCGGAAGAGGTCGCCGGAGTCGAAGGCGGCGTCGATCTCGTCCTCCGTCATCTCCACCGACGCGGTGGTGACGTACAGGTCGCGGAGCTCCGGCCCGCCGAAGGCGCAGCTGGTGGTCTTCGGCACGGGGAAGGCGATCCGCTCTGCCTCCCGCCCGTCCGCCGCGTATCTCACCACCGTGCTCCCAGCGAAGCGCGCCGACCAGACGCCGCCCTCCGCGTCGACCGCCAGCCCGTCGGGGAAGCCGTCCTCGCCCCGCAGGTCGGCGAAGACGCGCCGGTCCGTGATCTCGCCGCTTCCCACGTCGAAGCGGTAGGCGTGGATCCGCTGGGCGGGCGAGTCGGTGAGGTAGAACGTCCCGCCGTCCGGGCTCCACCCCAGCCCGTTGGAGACGGTGAGCCCGGTCTCCATCGTCCGCACGCTCCCGTTTCCGTCGAGCCGGTACAGCGCGGCGCCGCCTTCCCGCTTCGACATCGTCCCGAACCAGAAGCGCCCCCGCGGGTCGCAGGCGCCGTCGTTGACGCGCGTTTCCGCGTCGAGGCCGAGCTCCGCGACCGTCTCGATCGCCCCGGATCGCGGGTCGAGGAGCGCGATCCGGCGGCGGAGGCCGAGGAGGACGCGCCCGTCCGCCGCCGGCACGGCGCAGCCGGCGAGGTCGGGAAGGTCGAGCGGCTCGTCGCGCCCCGTCTCCGGGTCGAAGCGGTGGAGGCGGCGGTCGTAGATGTCCACCCAGAGGAGCGTCGCCGTCGCCGCGTCCCACACCGGGCCCTCGCCGAGGCGGGCGCGGGCCCGGAGCACGCGCTCGGGCGTCACGCCGTGACCTCCGGGGGGATCGCCGGCGGCTCGCGGCGGAACCAGGCGAAGAGCTCGGCCGGGGTGGAGCAGCGGCAGAGGCGGTCGACGTCGCCGGCGGCGGCCACGCGGCGGGCCACCTCGGCCAGGTGCTCCAGGTGCTCCTCGGGGTCGTCCTTCGGGCTCACCAGCGCGAAGAGGAGCTTCGCGGGCTCGGTGGCGTGCGGGAAGACGATCCCCTCGGGGCACGCCCCGGCGAACACCATCGGCTCGTCGATCCCGTCGATCCGCACGCTGGGGAAGACGACGCCGGGGACGAGCTGCGACGGCGTCTCCCCGGCCGCCTCCGCCAGCCCGCCGGCGACTTCCCGCAGGCGCGGGCCGTCGAACTCGGGCCGGAGGAGCGCCTCCAGCGCCTCGCGGTACGGCACCCGCGGGAGGCGCACCGTCACCCGCTCGGGGACGAGCCCCGCCACCTCGGAGGCGCCGGGCGCGCCCGCGCCGGCCCCGTTCACCGGTCCTTCGACCACGTTCATTCGTCGCCGCCCTTCTCTTCGCCGCCGTCCTTCTTCTCCCCGCCGTTCTTCCGGCCGGTGAGGCGGACGACGCGGTTGCTCTCCTCCAGGAAGGCCTCGTCGCGCACCAGGCTCCCGTCGCGGACGAAGAACTCGCCGTTCGACATCACGTGGACGATGTCGAGCGAGCCCTTCTCCAGCATCAGGATGTCGCCCATCCGGCCCTTCTCCAGGCACCCCTTGTCCTCGAGCTTCAGGACGCGCGCGGTGTTCTCGGTGGCCAGACGGAGGACCTCCTCCAGCGCGAAGCCGTGCTCCTTCACGCAGCTCCGGACCTGCTCCCAGAGGACGCGCGGGCTGCTGACGGAGGCGTCGGACGAGACGGTGAGCCGCGAGAAGTCGCCGCCGCGGTCGCGCCAGCGCTTCAGCCACTTCGCCAGGTCCTCCTCCACCGTGTCGATGTCGACGCACATCCCCCGCTTCGCCAGCTCCATGGCCTCGTCGAGGAGCTTCTCGCTCCGGGCGACGTGGGTGGGATAGAACCACCCGGGCTCGACGTTGAACTCCTCCAGCGTGTCGCGGACCGGCTGGAGGCGCGTGTCCTCCTCGCCGACGTGGAGGTGGAGGAGCCCGGCCTTCTTCCCCAGGAGCCCGCCCACGTAGCAGTCGGTGGCGATCCTGGCGAGGTCGCGCGGGCTCGGGTCCATCCCCCGCAGGTCCGAGATGGCGATCTCCCCCGCGCCGATGACCTCGTCGATGAAGAGGATGTCGTCGCGGACCGAGTCCATGATCGAGGTCGGCGGGACGTTGTAGCCGCCCGTCCAGAGGAAGGCGTTGAGCCCCTCCTCCTTCAGCGCCTTCACCTTGGCGAGGAGGCCGGGCATCGTCTTCATGGTGGTGTCGACGCCCAGGACGCCCACGACGGTGGTGATCCCGGCGCGGACGATCTCGCCGATGAAGAACTCCGGCGTCTGGAGGGAGAAGCCGCCCTCGCCGCTCCCGCCCAGGAGGTGCTGGTGCGGGTCGATGAGCCCCGGCGCCACGATGCACCCGGCCGCGTCGACGACCTCGCACTCCACCCCCAGCGCCTCGACGGCCTTCCGGCTCACCTCCCCCACCTTCCCGATCTTCCCGTCCGTCAGCAGGATCGACCGCTTCCCCAGCGGCTCCGGCGCGTAGACCTCCCCGTTCTCGATCAGCGTCAGCATCGGCCTCTTTCGCGTCCCCCGTCGGTCGTCGTCCGTTTCCGAACGCACGGGAGAACGAAGGAAGCGTGCCCGCCGTGTGGCAGGCGCCGCGGCGCGCGTGACGGCCTTCGCGCGGCGAGGGAGCGCCGGGCTTGACGTGCGGCGTCCATCATGTACAATTCAGTCCAGTCCGTACGTTTTCTGGGCGCGGCTGTGCGATGGGCCGGATCGGACCTCCAACCCATCGCGGACGGGGGGTGCCCCGCTACTTCCGGCGGGCCTTCTCGACGACCTCCATCACCTTGCGCTGCACGGCCTCGACGGCGTCGGCCGAGGCGCCGTGGACGGCCTCGAAGGCGGCCTCGGCCTTCCCCAGCGCGGTGTTCGGCCCGGCGTCGAGGCGCTTCAGCCGCGACTCGGCCCACTCGTAGTGCTTCGCCTCGTCGCGGGCGGCGGCCTGGAGGACGCGGGCCACCTCGGGGCGGTGGGGGCGCTCGGCGGCGCGGGCGTACTTCTCGGCCGACTGCCCCTCGTTGGCCTTGAAGGCCAGGATGACCGCGCGGTCCTTCCCCGCGCCGCCGGCGGCCTGCACGGCCAGCTTGAAGCCGCCGGTGGGGACGTGCGGGGCCTCGGCCGGGGTGCCGCCCTCGGCCTCCACCAGCCGGGTGAGCTCGCGGACGTGGCGCTCGTGGTCGCGCCGGAACTCCTCGAGGGTCTCGCGATAGGTGGTGCTCTCGACGCTCTCGATGGCGAGCGTGTACGCGCCGATGGCGTCGTGGTCGAGCTGGAGCAGGTCGTTGAGCTCGGCGATGAGCTTCGCGCCGTTGATGGTCTCGGTTCCGTCCGCCATGGTTCGCCTCCCGTGTCCAGAGTTTCCAGGTCGGGCGGGGGTCGAGGCGAATCGCGTGCCGGACGCGGGTCAGGCTCCGGGTCGGGTCGCGCGGCGGGGTCAGCCGGAACGGGGCGGTGGTGGGAAGAGGGAGAGGAGCGGGCAGGGGTGTGTCGGAAAGGTGCGCTGGACGACGGGTCGCGGACGAACGTTTCGGCCGATGGACTTGTCCCCTTTGTCCCTTTTAGAATGTGGGATGGCGCCGCGTGCGCGGTGTCGTTCCGCCCTCCCCTTCATGGCCCGTTTTCGAGGAGCTCCCCATGTCCGGACGCCGCAGCCCCGACGCCCTGCCGCGCGCACCGCTGGAGCTGGCCCACCCGCTCGACGTGCAGGCGGCCGGCGTCCCCGGCGCCCGGATCGCCGCCGAGCTCCCGCCGGCCGAGGCGGCGCCGCTGCTCCAGGTGCTCCGGGCGGTGCTGGCCTGGACGCGCGACCCGGCGCGGGCGGCGGAGCTGGTCGATTCGGCGGCGCTCCGGCGGCTGGAGGGCGATCTCCTGCGGCGGCCGTTCGAGGAGGGGCCGTGGGCGGCGCTGGCGGTGCTCGCGGGGGCGATGGCGGCGCCGCACGGCGCGGAGCCGCGCGAGGTGGCCTGGGCGTGCGCGTGCGTGGCCGAATGGGGGCTGGAGCGGCGCGCATCCGACACCGCCCTCGACTTCGCCCGCGGGGCCGCGCTCGCCTGGCCCGACCATGCGCGGTACGCGTGGCTCATCGGCCTGATCTTCCGCGGCCGTGGCCATCTGCGCGAGGCGGAGGCGTGGCTGCGGCGGGCACATCGGGTGGCGGTCTGGACCGACGACTGGGAGGCGCGGGCCAGGAGCCTGAACAGCCTGGGGCTGCTGCGCTGGGAGGCGGGGCGGTTTGCGGCCTCGAAGGAGCTTTACGAACGGGCGATTCGGGCGGCGCAGCGGAAGCGGCTGAGAGATGTGCAGGCGATTGCGACGCACAACCTGTTCGTCATCTATGCGGAAGTGGGGGAGGCGGAAGCGGCGGAGCAGTGCGCGGCGTCGGCGTTCGCGCTTTACGATGCGTCGCATCCCCGGCGCCTGGGCCTTGTGAGCGACGTCGCGCAGCACTGGACCAATCAACGCTGCTATCGGCGAGCGCTGCCGATCTTCCGGGCGCTGCTACGCAGAGTCGAGGACCCGGCTCTCCGGCTCCGGATCGCCGCTGGTGGCGCGCACGCGGCGGGGGCGACCGCCGGTGTGCATGAGTTCGAGGGATACTGGTCCGAGGTGGAGCGGCAGGCCGAGCAGGTGGAAGCGCTGCAGGTCGTCGCCACCGCCTTGCACGAGGCTGGGCTCGGGGCGGCGCACCTTCGGAGCTGGGAACGAGCGGCGGGTGCGTTCGGGCGTGCGCTGGAGGCGGCGCGCGCGAACAATACCGCGGACGTGCTCATCAAGGCGGAAGAGGCTCTGACTCACGTCCAGCTTCAGGAGCTTCCGCCGGAGATCGCCTCCGTGGCGGAACATGGGGAAACTCGTGCGGCGAAGGCCCTGGCGGCCAGCTTCCTCCGCACCCTCAATCCCGAGAACGTCGAATCGGGAAGAGGGAAGAGGAGCGGGCGCTCGGCGCGCTCCGCTCCCGTTCTGGCGAATCAGTGACCACCCGTAGTGAAGTTCCCTTCCCGACCCGGGTTCGTGCCGTCTTCCGGATCGGTGCTGGAAGTTCCTGTGTTGGTGGTCCGGTTGCCGCCCGTGGCGTAGTTGCCCTCCTCGAACGAGGCGGCGCCCGGGGCGAGCGGGGCGGTGGGAGAATCGGCGCAGGCGGCGAGGCAGGCCGCGGCGGCGAGCGGGAGAAGGCGTGTAAGTCTCATTCGTTGAACTCCTTGAAAGGGAAATGACCGTGAAGCGCAACCGAAATATAGGGGACAAAGTGGACAAATCCACACCTCTCCCACCGGAAATGAGTGCCGTCGCCGCCGCACCGGCCCGCGAGGTGCTCGGCATCCGCACCGTGATGGTGATGGGGCTCCCGGACGACCTCCGCCCCCTCCCCGAGCAGTACCGCGTCGAGCCGGTGGCCGGGTGGGACGCCCTCGACGCCGCGCTGGAGGGCGCGCCCCCCGCCGTCGCCGTCCTGGCCGACCCGTACGCCGAGCAGCCGCAAGACGGGGGACCGGCGCCGCGGCTGCGCGAGCTGATCGTGAAGCATCCGTCCATCCCGTTCGTGGCCGCGCTGGAGCTGCTCCCCGAGCGGATGCCCGACATCCAGGCGCTCCTCGACTGGGGCGTCTGCGAGATCGCCGACCTGGGGCTGGAGAGCAGCCCCTCGGGGCTGGCCGCGCGCCTCCGCGGCGCCCACGCCCGCCCGCTCAAGCGGCGCGTCGAGGCCATCCTCTCGCGCTACGCCTCCGACCACGCGCTGACGCTGGTGCGCGCCGCCTGCGAGGTCGCCGTCGACGGCGGCGACGCGGGCGACCTGGCGCGGCGCTTCGGCGTCAGCCCCCGGACGCTCACCGGGTGGTGCGCCCGCGAGGGGCTCCCCGCGCCGCGGCGGCTCCAGGCGTGGGTGCGCGTCCTCCTCGCCGCCGCGCTCCTCGAAGAGCGCGGCCGCAGCGTCGTCAACGCCGCCCGCGGCGCCGGCTACGCCACCGACCACGCCCTCCGCCGCGCCATGCGCGAGCTGGCCGGCGGCGACCCCGCCACCCTCCCGCGCGAGGCCCTCTTCCCCGCCGCCGCCCAGCGCTTCAACGACGAGCTCCACGCCTCCCGCGAACGGGAGCGCGAGCGCAAGCGCCGGAGCCTGCGCACCACCGGCCGCGGCGTCTATGCGGAGTGAATGGTCGAGCCGTGCGATCTCGACCAGGTGGAGATACTCGCCGATTCCGTCGAGGCGGAGCGCACCCGGCTTCCGGAGAGGCGGCCGGCGAGCGCCGACGCGAAGCTGCTCGACGCCATCGTTCGGCTGGCGTTCGACGAGATTCCGAAGGACCCCACGCGCAAGGAGTATCGCCAGGGGGGCACCCTCGGCACGGGGCGAAAGCACTGGTTCAGGGCCACGTTCGGCGCCGGGCGGTTCCGGCTGTTCTTTCGCTTCCGCACCGACGCCCGGATCCTCGTCTACGTCTGGGTCAACGACCAGCAGACGCTCCGGACGTACGGCGACCGTGACGATGCGTACGCCACCTTCGCCCGCATGCCCGACGGCGGGAACCCGCCGGATGACTGGGACGCCCTGCTGGCGGAGGCCAGATCCGCAGACTCGGCCGGCCGAGCGGAGGCGCTGGCGAGACGCATCGGCGACAGGTGAGGCTCCGCTCTCGTCTTTGCTCCGGCGAAGGGCCCCGTGACGAAGTCGATACCAGCCCGCGACGCCGGAGCACGACGCGGGTAGCACCCCTGCGTGTACCGTCCGCTTGGGCCCTCCCTGGCATGGAGCGTGCTCCCTTGCGGCCCCCGTGAGCGCCCGGCGAAGGTGCCGGGCGAAGGGAAACGCAGGACGAGGGACGCACGATGTTCTCCACCCACCGAAACCCGACCGGCGACGCGCCGGCCGCCCCGCTCCAGGCCCAGGGCGACGCCCGCACCTTCGCGCGCCGCATCGACTGCGCCGCCCGCGCCGACGAGCGCCGCGCCGAGCC
>DATACF010000143.1:0-2479 GCA_036259235.1 Longimicrobium sp.
CCTCGCCGCGGCGGCTTTCGCGCGGGACCCGGAACCTCCTTTCGCGACACCCTGAAGACGCCGAAGATGAAGATCACCGCCGCCCGCGCCGCCGCCGCCCGCCCCACGCCCCTCCTCGTCGTCCCCGTCTTCGAGGGCGACGCCGCCCCGGACCCGCGGGCGGCGGCGCTGGACGGACGGCTGGGAGGCCTGGTCGCGGCGCTCCGCCAGCGGGGCGACGTCCGCGGGAAGGAGGGGGAGGCGACGATGCTCTTCCCCCAGGGCGCCGGCCTCCCCGAGCGCGTCCTCCTGGTGGGGCTCGGCAAGCCCGACGCGGTGACGGCCGAGAAGCTCCGCCGCTTCGGCGGGACGGCGGCCAAGCAGGCGGCGAAGGCGCGCGCGGCCTCGGCGGAGCTCCTCCTCCCCTACACCCCGCTCTCCGGGGGCGAGGCGGCGCGGGCGCTGGCCGAGGGGCTGGTCCTGGGGTCGTACGTCTTCGACGAGCTGAAGGCGAAGGCCGAGGACGCGCCGGCGCCGGTGGCCCTCGCCGAGGCGGCGATCCTCCTCCCGGAGGAGGCCGACGAGGCGGCCGCGCGGGAGGGGGCGCGGGTGGGCGAGGTCGTCGCGCGGGCCGAGAACTTCGCGCGGACGCTGGGGAACCTCCCGGGGAACGTGCTGACGCCCACGCGGATGGCCGAGGAGGCGGAGGTGATCGCCGCCGAGCACGGGATGGCGCTCACCGTCCTGGGCCCCGCCGAGATGGAGGCCGAGGGGATGGGGGCGCTCCTGGCGGTCGCCCGCGGGAGCGACGAGGAGCCGCGGTTCATCGTCCTGGAGCACCGGGGCGGGGGCGAGGGCGGGAAGCCGCTGGTGATCGTGGGGAAGGGCCTCACCTTCGACGCGGGGGGGATCTCGATCAAGCCCGCGTCGGGGATGGAGGAGATGAAGTTCGACATGTGCGGCGGCGCGGCGACGCTGGCCGCCATGCGCGCCATCGGCGAGCTGGGGGTCCGCGCCGACGTGGTCGGGATCGTCCCCTCCAGCGAGAACCTCCTGGGGGGGCGGGCCATGAAGCCGGGCGACGTCTTCCGCGCCCACTCGGGGAAGACGGTGGAGGTGGTGAACACCGACGCCGAGGGGCGGCTGATCCTGGCCGACGCGCTCTCCTACGCGAAGCGCTTCGACCCCGCGGCCATCGTCGACTCGGCGACGCTCACCGGCGCCTGCGTGATCGCGCTGGGGCACCACATCACCGGGCTGATGGGGAACGACGAGGCGCTGGTGGAGGAGCTCCGCCGGGCCGGGGAGCGGAGCGGCGAGCGGTGCTGGCCCCTCCCCATGCTCGACGAGTTCCGCGACCAGATCAAGTCGGACTACGCCGACATCAAGAACTCGGGCGGGCGCCCGGCCGGGGCCATCACCGCCGGTTGGTTCCTCCGCGAGTTCGTGGACGCCGGGACGCCGTGGTGCCACCTGGACGTGGCGGGGACGGCGTACGGCGACGGGAAGCTGTCGTACCAGAGCAAGGGCTCCACGGGCGCGCCGACCCGCCTGCTGGTGGAGTGGGTCCTCTCGCGCGCGGGATGAAGCACCGCTTGAAGCCGCTCCGCCTCTCCGCCCTGCTCGCCGCGGCCCTCCTCTTCCTGGCCGCGGAGAGCCCCGCCGCGGCGCAGGACACCATCCCGCGCCCGCGCGTCCCCGCGCGCGTGGACTCGCTGGTCCGCGCGCGCCCCGACACGGTGCCGCCGCGCCCCGTCCCCCGCGACACCGTCCCGGAGGACAGTCTCCGGGTCGGCATCCCGCCGGAGGCGATCCGGGGCGACACCCTCCCCGACCGGCAGGACACCGTACCGCCCGACTCGACGATCGCCGCGCGGAGCTTCCCCGCGCACCCGCTTCCCCCGGCGCTGGGGTTCGCGGCGCAGTCGTGGCTCTGGGGGCGGAACGAGCTCCAGTACTTCCACGGCCTCTCGGTGGCCGACCTCCTGGAGCGGATCCCCGGGCTGATCGTCACCCGGAGCGGGAGCTTCGGGCAGCCGCCGGGGGTCTCGCCCTTCGTCTCGGGGGGCGGGCGCTTCCGCATCTTCCTCGACGGCTACGAGCTGCGGCCCATGGACGCCTCGCTCCCGGACCTCCAGCGGGTGCCGCTGGTGAACCTGGAGTCGATGCGGGTGGAGCGGGGGCTCCACCAGGTGCGGGTCGACCTGGTGAGCTTCCGCCACGGCGACATCCGCCCGCTGGCGATGGTGGAGGGGATGGACGGCGACTTCGACAGCCGCGCCCTCCGGGGCTTCTTCAGTCGCCCGCTGGGGTCGAAATTCGTGGGGGAGATCGGGCTCGACCTGGTGGAGACGGACGGCTACCGCCGCTCGGGGCCGTTCGGGGCCACGAACGTGATCTCCCGCCTGAGCTACGCCTTCACCCCCGACGTGGGGCTCCAGGTGGAGTACCGCCAGGGGAGCGTCGACCGCGAGCGGCGCGACCCGGGCGGGGGGGGGGG
>DATACF010000144.1:0-3838 GCA_036259235.1 Longimicrobium sp.
CCCCCCCCCCCCCCCCCCCCCCCCCCCCGGGATGCGCCTGTGCCGGACGGCTACCGCTCGTCGATCGGCGTCACCTTCAGGCCGCGGGGGCCGACGTACTCCGAGGTGGGGCGGATCAGCCGGTTGTCGGCGTACTGCTCCAGGAGGTGCGCCGTCCACCCGGGGGTCCGGGCGATGGCGAAGACCGCCGTGAAGAGGTCCATCTCGATCCCCATGGTGGTGTAGACCGAGGCCGAGAAGAAGTCGACGTTGGGGTAGATCTTCTTCCCGCGCTTCTCCATCTCCTCGGCCATCACCGCGCGGATCCGGTCGGAGAGGTCGAGCCACCGGGTCTCGCCCGCCTCGTTCATGATCTTGTCGGCCAGCTCGCGGAGCACGGTGGCGCGCGGGTCGGTGGCCTTGTAGACGCGGTGGCCGAAGCCCATGATCCGCTTCCCGCCCTCCAGCGCGCTCCGCACCCACCCGGCCGGGTCCTCGCCGCTCTCGTCGATCTCGCGGAGCATGTTCATCACCTCCACGTTGGCGCCGCCGTGGGAGGGCCCCTTGAGCGTGCCGATGGCCGAGGTGACGGCCGAGTAGATGTCCGAGAGCGTCCCGGCCGTCACCCGCGCCGAGAAGGTCGAGGCGTTCATCCCGTGCTCGGCGTGGAGGACGAGCGCCGCGTCCATGGTGCGGCAGCGGGTGTCGTTCGGCGCCTCGCCGTTGAGCATGTAGAGGAAGTTCCCCGCGAAGCTCGTCCCCGTCTGCGGCTCCACCGGCTCCAGCCCGCGGCGGACGCGGTCGAAGGCGGCCACGGCGGTGGGGAACTGGGCGGTGAGGAAGACCGCCTTCTCGCGGAGCGCCGCGTCGGTGATGTCGTCCGCGTCGGGGTCGTACATCCCCAGCGCCGAGCAGACGGTGCGGAGCGCCGCCATCGGGTCCGCGTCCTTGGGGAAGGCGCGGATCATCTCCAGGATCTCGGGGCGGAGCCGCGCGTTCGCGTCGAGCTTCCCCTTCAGCTCGTCGAGCTGCTCGCGGTTCGGGAGCGACCCGTTCCAGAGCAGGTAGCAGACTTCCTCGAAGGTGGTGTTCCGGGCGAGGTCGTCGATGTCGTACCCCCCGTAGATCAGCTCCCCTTCGGCCCCGTTGATCCAGCTCAGCCTCGTCTGGCCGACCGAGACTCCCTCCAGCCCCTTGGCGGACATATCGACTTCCTCAGACGCAAAAGCGAAGGTAGATTGCTCCCCCCGGACCGCCCGGAGGCGCCCCGGACGCGGACGCTCCCGCGCGGGGCGGTTGCGGCGATGCACCCTCCGGGCCAACCGGGGCGCGGCAACATAGCGATGCCTCCCGGCGCTCGCAAGCCGATTTCCCCCCTCCCCCGCGCCGCGGCGGGGGACGGATTGTTGCATGGCGAAGGCCCGCCGCCCCGGCGCGGCGCCGGGCCTCTTTCTTCACGTCGACCCTTCCCCGTGGACCCCACCTCCGACCGCGCCTTCGTCGAACGGATCCTCGGCGGCGAGCGTGAGCTGTACGCCCGCCTGGTGGCGCGCTACCAGGACACGCTCTACCGCCACGCCGTGGGGATGGTGGGCGACCGCGACGCGGCGAGCGACCTGGTCCAGGACGCGCTGGTGAAGGCGTACACCCGCCTCGACACCTGCCAGGACCCCGACCGCTTCCCCGCCTGGCTCTTCCGCATCCTCCGCAACCGGTGCAAAGACTGGCTGAAGAACCGCCGCCAGCAGAACGTCTCCCTCACCGACGACAACGCGGCCTCGGCCCCCGCCGGCGACGACCCCGGCCGCTCGCTGGAGCGCACCGAGCTGGGGCGGGTGGTCGAGGCGGCCCTCGCCCGCCTCCCCGAGGCGCAGCGCGAGGCGTTCCTGATGAAGCACGTCGAGGGGCTGTCGTACGAGGAGATGGCCGAGCGGCTGGAGACGGGGGTCAGCGCGCTCAAGATGCGGGTGATGCGGGCGCGGGAGGCGCTGCAGGGGCTGCTGAAGGACGTCGTCTGAGGGGAAGTGCGTGAGTGCGTGAGTGCGAAAGTCCGCTTCCCTCGTGCGGAGAGGCGGACTTCGTTGGACGGCCTTCCGGCTTCGGGCCTTACGCCGGGGGGCCGGCTTCGCGCGGGTTGGCGTCGACGCCGGCGGCGGCGTCCATCTCGCGGGCGTGGTCGGCGCAGTAGCGGGTCTCGGGGACCACCTCCAGGCGCATCATCCCGATGTCGCGGCCGCAGACCTCGCACTTCCCGAAGTCCTCGGGGGTCTTGTAGAGGCGGCTGAGCGCCTCGTCGATCTCGTAGAGGCGGCGCCCCTCGGCGCTGGCCAGGTGGAAGTTCTGTTCCTGCTCCTGCGACTCCGAGCCGATGTCGGCGGGGTGGAAGCGGTAGGCGCTCAGCTCGCCGGCCTGCTCGCGCAGGTCGCCCTGGCGCTCGTCGAAGTGGCCGATGGACTCGAGGATCCGCTCGCGCTCGCGCTGCAGGAGCTTCTCCACCTGGCCCCGCTCTTGTTCTGTCAGCATTCCGTAGGCTCCTGTCCGTCGTTGGGGCGGCCGCGCCGCCGCGTGCCGGCGGACCCCGTCAAGCTCCGTGCCGCGTCCACCCTCACCCCATCCTCCGCTTTCCGTTGACCGAACGCAAGCCCGGCGTCTCCGCCCTCGTCCCCGGCGTCCTCCTGGCGGCGGCGATCGCCCTCGCCGCCTGGGGCCTCCAGCTCCTCGAGGTCCGGCTCTTCCGCCACGCGGTGGTCGAGGCGCTCGTCCTCGCCATCCTCCTGGGGATGCTGCTGCGCACCTTCTGGGTGCCGCCGAAGCGCTTCGACCCCGGGATCAAGCTCACCGCCAAGCAGGTGCTGGAGACGGCCATCGTCCTCCTGGGCGCCTCGGTCGACCTTCCGCTCCTCCTCCGCGCAGGGTCGGCGCTGGTCGTCGCCATCCTCCTCGTGGTCGCCTCCGGCCTCGTGGGCGGGTTCGCGCTGGGGCGGGCGCTGGGGTTGAACCCGAAGCTCGCCACGCTGATCGCGGTGGGGAACGCCATCTGCGGCAATTCGGCCATCGCGGCGGTGGCGCCGGTGATCGGGGCCGAGAAGGAGGACGTGGCCTCGTCCATCGCCTTCACCGCGGTGCTGGGGGTGGTCGTCGTCCTCGCCCTCCCCCTCCTGATCCCCGTCGTGGGGCTCGACGACTACCAGTACGGCGCGCTGGCGGGGATGACGGTCTACGCCGTCCCCCAGGTGCTGGCCGCCACCTTCCCGGTGAGCGCGCTCTCGGGCGAGGTGGGGACGCTGGTGAAGCTGGTGCGCGTCCTCCTCCTCGGCCCGGTCGTCGTCTTCTTCGCGCTCCGCAACCGGAAGATCGGCGAGCAGCGGATGTCGGCCGGGAGCTTCGTCCCCTGGTTCATCGTCGGCTTCCTCGTCCTCGCCGCCGCCCGCTCGCTGGGCCTGGTCCCCGCCGACGTCGCCGGCCCCGTCCGCGAGGTCTCGCGCTGGATGACGGTGGCCGCGATGGCCGCGCTCGGCCTCGGCGTGGACGTGCGCGTGCTGGGCAAGGTCGGCGGGCGCGTGATCGCCGCCGTGACGGGCTCGCTCGTCGTCCTCGTCACCGTCAGCATCCTCCTGATCCGCTTCCTCGGGATCGGGTGACACCGACAAAGTAAAGATGGCCTCACGCAGAGCAGCAGGGGTCAGCAGAGGAACCCCCTCTGTGTCCTCCGTGCCCTCTGTGTGAGGCCTTGCCGTAAAAGCGGACGGCGCGAGGGGTTTCCCTGCTGCCTCTGCTGCTCTGCGTGAGGCCATCTTTACTTTGTCGGTGTCACCCGATCCCGAGGAAGCGGATCAGGAGGATGCTGACGGTGACGAGG
>DATACF010000145.1:0-2607 GCA_036259235.1 Longimicrobium sp.
GCGCTCCGACGGGCTCAAGTTCCGCCACGAGAACGGCGTCCTCCACATCGACTCGGGCGACCTGGGCGGGCCGCTCCCGCCGGCCGCGACGCAGCCTGCGGCGCCTCCGCCCGCGCCGGCCGACACGGAGACCGCCGCCCCGGCGACGACGCACCTCCGCGCCGACGAGGCGCTGTGGGTGCCGGTGGGGCGGTGGAGCGGACAGGGCCAGAAGGAGACGCCGCGCTTCCGCGTGGGCGCCGGCCAGTGGCGGCTGGTGACGACCGCCGGCGAGGCGCCGGGGACGGTGCACGGGCGCGTCCAGGTGCAGGTGGTCGACGGCGGGGGGCGGACGATCGCCGGCGTCACCCTCCTCGGCCCCGCGGCCGACACCGGCTACGTGCACGCCGAGCCGGGGCTCTTCCACCTGCGCGTCGGCTCGTTCGGGGCGCCGTGGACGGTCGTCGTCGAGGAGAAGCGCGTCCCCGCCGAGCGGCTGCCGAAGGGGCGGCGGTGAGGCGCGTGTCCTCGGGTTCGCTGCCGGGCACTGGGCACTCGGAACCGCGAACTACGTCTTCGGGCATGTCCCCGCTGCGCGGGGCCGGGCTGCGGGCGCCGTAGGAAACGATACTACCGTTTCCAACGGCGCGAAGCCCCTGGCGGACTCCGTGGCGCGCGGTGCCCGACGCGGATCGCGATCCCTTTCGCATTCCCCTCCGCCAGGGTCTTCGCCCTCCGGGCCCGCATCCCTCATGCAACGTCGCAGGCGGGGGCGGTTTCTCCGGTTCACGATTGCGACTTCATGGCGGCGGCTTTTACGGCACTTTCTTCATCCTCGCCCTCCACCCTCCAATCCATCCTACCATGCCTGCCAACACCATCGACGAAGTGATCGCGCGGCTCGACGACATCGTCGCGTCCTCCATCCGGACGGGCGACCGCAAGGGGTACTTCGCGGCGCTGTACAACCGCGTCACGCGCGCGGTGAAGGAGGGGATCGCGAAGGGGAAGTTCGAGAACGGGCCGCGGATGGAGCGGCTCGACGTCGTCTTCGCCAACCGCTACCTGGCGGCGTACGACGCGTACGTGACGGGCGAGCTCCCCAGCCGCTCGTGGCTCAAGGCGTTCGCGGCGGCCGAGAACCCCCACCACGTCGTCCTCCAGCACCTCCTGGTGGGGATGAACGCCCACATCAACCTCGACCTCGGCGTCGCCGCCGCGCGCGTCTGCCCCGGCGCGGAGATCGCCGGGCTCGAGGGCGACTTCACGACCATCAACAACCTCCTCGCCACCGAGACGCCCATCGTGGAGAAGGAGCTCGACACCGAGTCGGCCGGCTTCAAGTTCCTCGCGGGGCTCCTCCCGCAGAGCCTGGAGCTGAACATCGTGGGAACCGCCATGGACGGCGCGCGCGTGGAGGCCTGGGACTTCGCCGTCGAGCTGGCGCCGCTGAGCCCCCAGGACCAGCTCCCCCACATGGCCCGCCGCGACGGCGTGGTGGCCGACCTCGCCGACGTCGTCCTCTGCGACGGCGTCCTCTCGGGGATCCTCCACATCGGGGAGAGCGAGGACGTGGCCGCGAACATCCGCATCCTCGCCCAGGGCGAGCTGCGCACCCACCTCCCCCCCGCGCCCGTCGGAGACTGAGGCCCGTGTACCACGAGCAGGCGGCCCTCTACGACCGCTTCTACGCCTTCAAGGACTACGACGCCGAGGCGGCGCGCGTCCGCGAGCTCGTCGTGGCGGGCGGCGGGCCCGGCGGGGGCGCGCTCCTCGACGCGGCGTGCGGCACCGGCGGCCATGTCGGGGCCTTCCGCGCTTTCTACACGGTGGAGGGGCTCGACCTCGCCGAGCCGATGCTGGCGGTGGCGCGGGAGAAGCACCCGGACGTCCCCTTCCACGCCGGCGACCTGCGGAGCTTCGACCTGGGGCGGCGCTTCGACGTCGTCACCTGCCTCTTCTCGTCCATCGGCTACATGCGCACCGAGGACGACCTCCGCGCGGCGGCCGCCAACTTCGCGCGCCATCTCCGCCCCGGCGGCGCGCTGGTGGTGGAGCCGTGGATGACGCCCGACGTCTTCCGCCCCGGCAACCTCGACCTCCTCACCCTCGACGAGCCCGCGCTCAAGGCCGCCCGCATGGCCCGTAGCCGCGTGGAGCCGGGCCCGGTGCCGCTCTCGGTGATCGACTACCACTTCCTCGTCGGACACGAGGGCGAGATCCGCCACACCGTCGAGACGGAGACCATGGGCCTCTTCACCCGCGCCCAGATGGAGGCCGCGCTGGAGGCGGCCGGCGTCCGCGCGGAGCACCAAGCCGAGGGGCTGATGGGGCGCGGGCTGTACGTGGGGGTGGCGGCGTAGTATCACCTTCGCTGGAACTGGTTGGCAAAGCCAAGCACTTGCGGATTGCGAGGGGATCTCGGGATTTCGGGATCTATCGCCCGGTCCGATCTAACACCGGTCCGGTTGAAACCGGGGCTAGAACGGCACGAAGTCCGCCTTCGCGCAATACCGTTCACTTTGTTCGTTAGATGTGCTATATTGGGCATTATCCCTAGCCAGGAGGCCCGATGGCACGCACGAGGAACTTACGTTCGAAGTCAGAGCGGCTGACGGACTTGATGAA
>DATACF010000146.1:0-3506 GCA_036259235.1 Longimicrobium sp.
TCGCCATGTTCCCCTCTCCCGGCACGCGAGAGGGTGGCGAGCCTGAAGCGAGCCGGGTGAGGGCCCCCCGCGGGGCCGGTCGAAGCGCCCCCACCCGTCGTCCCCACCAAAACAAAGTCCCTCTCCCGTAGTTCGGGAGAGGGACAGGCGGCGAGCCTACGGCGAGCCGCCAGGGTGAGGGCCCGCGCCGCAGGCGCCCCGCTTTTCTGGTGCCATGCGTCCTGAGCGGCGCCTCCCCTACGCCGCGTTCCCCATCCCCCCCACCGTCTCCTTCACCTTCCGCGCGAGCGCAGCCCCGAACCCCGGGAGCGACGCGATCTCCGCCTCGCTCGCCGCCGCCACGCCGCGCAGGCTCCCGAAGCGCTCGATCAGCGCCTGCTGCCGCGCCTTCCCCACCCCGGGGATGGTGGACAGCTCCGAGCGGATGGTCCGCTTGGTCCGCAGCTTCCGGTTGTAGCCGATGGCGAAGCGGTGCGCCTCGTCGCGGATCCGCTGCAGCAGGCGGAGCGCCGGGCTCCGGCGGGGGAGGCGGATGGAGTCCGGCCGCCCGGGGACGAAGATCTCCTCCTCGCGCTTGGCCAGCCCGATCGTCGCCTGCTGCGGGAGGTCGAGCGCCTCCAGCGCCTTCCGCGCCGCCCCCAGCTGCCCCTTCCCGCCGTCGATCACCGCCAGGTCGGGGAGCGGCTTCCCCTCCTGCACCCGGCGGCTGAAGTAGCGCGTCACCACCTCGTGCATCGAGGCGAAGTCGTCGTTCCCCCACTCCCCACGGATCTTGAAGCGCTTGTACTCGCCCTTCGCCGGCTCCCCGTTCTCGAAGAAGACGCCGGACGCCACCACCTCCGTCCCCTGCGTGTGCGAGATGTCGAAGCAGACGATGGTGCGCGGCACGCTCGACAGCTCCAGCACCTCCTGGAGCTCGTAGAGCGCGTCCGGCGCCCGGCTGGCGGACGACTGCGCGATCAGCTTCCGCTCCTCCAGCTGGTGCCGCGCGTTCTGCTCGGCCAGGGCCACCAGCTGCACCTTCTCGCCCCGCTGGGGGACGTGCAGCCTCACCGCCCGCCCGGCGTGCTCGCGGAGGAGCTCCTCCAGCACCCCGCGGTCGTCGAAGTCGAGCGGGAGGAAGACCTGGCCCGGGACGGAGGCCGCGTCGCGGATGGCGCGGTCGGTGTACTGGCGCGTCACGAACGCCCCGAACGCCGAGGCGTCGCTCTCGTCGGCCAGGTTGGCCAAAAAGGTGACCTCGCGCCCCAGGAGCTTCCCCTCGCGGATCAGGAGCACCACCCCGCACCCCTCCGCCCCGTCGCGCGCGAACCCCACCACGTCGCGGTCGGCGCCGGTGACGTCGACCACCCGCTGCCGCTGCTCCAGCGCCTCCAGCTGCTGGAGGGCGTCGCGGAGCTCGGCCGCCCGCTCGAAGCTCATCTCCGCGGCCGCCTGCTGCATCTCGGCGCGGAGCCGATTCGCCACCAGCCGCGTGTGCCCGCCCAGGACCTCGACGATCTCGTCGAGCATCCCCCGGTAGTCCTCCTCGCTCTGGAGCGCCACGCACGGCGCCTTGCAACGGCCGATGTGGTAGTCGAGGCAGGGGCGCGCCGGCACCTCCTTCGGGAGGTCGTAGTGGCACGAGCGCACGGTGTAGAGCCGCTTCACCAGCTCCAGCGCCTGGCGCATCCGCCGCACGTCGGTGTACGGCCCGAAGTAGCGCCCGCCGTCCTTCACCAGCTTCCGGGTGACGTAGACGCGGGGGAAGCGCTCGGCCGTGACCTTGATGTACGGGTAGGTCTTGTCGTCCTTGAGGTTGATGTTGAAGCGGGGCCGGTGCTCCTTGATCAGGTTGTTCTCCAGCATCAGCGCCTCGGCCTCGGTGTCCACCACGATGGTGTCGAGGTCGGCCACGCGCCGCACCAGCTCGTGCGTCTTGATCCCGTGCTGCGCGCCGCTGGCGAAATACGAGCGCACCCGCGAGCGCAGCGACTTGGCCTTGCCCACGTAGAGGATCTCGCCCGCCGCGTCCTTCATCAGGTACACGCCCGGGCGGGTCGGGAGGTGCTTCAGCTTGTCCTGGAGCGTCGTGTCGAGGGCCACTTGAGAACCGCGGAAAAGTCGAGGGAAACCCAGCCTCGTTGATACCCCCCAGCCCCGGCGCGTTCCCGAAGAAGACGGAGATCTCACGCGGAGACGCGGAGCTCGCGGAGGGGTTCTCCGCGTCCTCCGCGCCTCCGCGTGAGGCTCTGGGGTCTGGTCGCGGAGCCTACCCCCGCCCCGCCAGGTTTCGGAAGCGGCGGAAGAGGGCCCCCGACTGCTCCAGCCCCAGCACGGCGCCGGCGCCGAAGTAGACCACGCCGAAGGCGCCGAAGACGACGAACGCCTGGATCAGCGGCGACACGCCTTCGATCACGCTCCGCGCCCCCCACCCCACGGCCGCCGCCAGCGCCGCCGCCACGAACATCCGCACCAGCATCGGCATCCGCGCGCCCACGCCGCCGACGCGGTGCTTCAGCGCGCGCTTCAGCAGCGCCCACTCCACCCACGCCGCGATCCCGCTCCCCATCGCCACCCCCACCGGCCCCAGCGGCTCGCCGTCGATCCGCACGTCGCCGAACGCCCCGGCGGGGATCGTCATCGAACCGATGGTGACCCCCTCGAACTGGAGCATCAGCACCGTCGCCAGCACGGCCGAAAGCGCCACCCGGAGCATCGCCATCCGCGCCGGCGTCTTGGTGTCCCGCAGCGCGAAGAAGGTCGACGAGAGGAGGCGCGACGCCGTCGTCGCCAGGAGGCCGATGGAGAAGGCGGCGAGGGTGAAGTAGACGATCAGCGTGTCGCCGCGGTCGAACTGGCCGCGCTGGTAGAGCGCCGCCACCGCCACGTCGCCCAGCGCCAGGTAGCCGACGACGGAGGGGATCACGTAGAAGGCGATCCGCTCCAGCGCCGCCGACGCCCGCGCGCGGAGGACGTCCGCCCGCGCCGCCCCCTGGCGCGCCAGCTCGGGGAGCTCCGACGCCGCCACCGAGATCCCGAAGAGGGAGACCGGGAGCATGTAGAAGGTCTGCGCGTACTGGAGGGTGGTGAGCGCGCCCACGGCCAGGAACGACGCCAGGATGTTGTCGAACCACCCGGAGAGCTGCACCACGCCGCGCCCCATGATGGCGGGGCCCGCGTTCTTCACCGTCTCGCGCACCCCCTCCAGCTTCGCCCCCCACCCCACCTTCAGCTCTCGCTCCAGCTTCAGCACCCCGGGGAGCTGCACCGCGAACTGGAGGACGCCGCCCAGGAGCGCCCCCCACGCCAGCGTGATCACCAGCCGCTCCTGCGACATCCCGCTCCCGAAGAAGAGGAGCGTGCCGATCATGGCCGCGTTCCAGAAGACCGGGGCGAAGTAGGAGAGGAAGAAGTAGCGGTGCGAGTTGAGGATGCCGAGCGACCACGCCGAGAGGACGAGGACGCCCGTCATGGGGAAGAGGATCCGCGTCACCCGGATGGTGAGCTCGCGCTGCTCCCCCTCC
>DATACF010000147.1:0-11539 GCA_036259235.1 Longimicrobium sp.
TGGACGAGCTGATTGCGGCCATCACCGCCTATATCGAGCGCCGCAACTCTGACCCCAAGCCCTTCACCTGGACCGCTTCCGCGCAGCACATCCTGGAGAAGGTGACCAAAGCGAACGAGACTTTGAAGGCACTACACTAGCTACCTACAGCATGCGATCGAAGCGCTCCGGCGCGAAGGTGGCTTTCCCGAAAGAGTAGATGAGTTGCATTCCGAGATGATGGAGTATCAACGCAAGATTCCGGAGTTGATGATACCGCTCTCCTCTTCCGTTGACATCACGGATTTAGTCCCAGTTTCCGAAGCGGCCGTTGCGGGCAAGTCTCTCCGGGATGCTCTCATGGCCTTTGCTCTCAACGGTCGGATCCCTGAATATCCCAAGCTCTTGGCCCAGGCAGAGGAAAGCTCTCGACAGTTCGTATTCAAATCGCTGTTTCCAGCAGTTCAGTTGAATCGAGATGGAAAGGTCATAGACCGCCAGGGTTCACTCGATGTTTCTGACCCGCAGCAGCGTATAGCTGCACTCCGGAAGGACATGTTCCGGACCGTGACGATGCACTTCCAAATATACGGTCGCGCTGTGATTGACCCAGCCCGGCGGCGCATCATCGAAGACCATGGTCTTCGGGTTGAGGATTTCTTCTGGATTGTCTCGAACAACCCATTGGTTCCCGCCGGCCGAGAACTGCTTTACGCGGAGGCATTCCATGCGGGGTTCGTCGGAGACATGACGAAGGCTATTCCCCTGCTCGTTCACCAAGTAGAGCACTCTATCCGGGAGTTGCTCGGCAACGCCGGTGTCATCGTAACCGCGATCAACAAGGAAGGAATCCAGTCAGAACGCAACCTGAATTCACTCCTCTACGAGCCCAAGTTGAAGGAGTTGTTCGGAGAGGACTTGGTGTTCGCGCTCCAGGCGCTTCTCGTGGAGAAGTTCGGCTCAAATATTCGGAACGACGTTGCACACGGGCTGATGTCGTACGACGAGTACTTCACTTACGTCTGTGTGTATCTCTGGTGGTTGAGCTTCCGCCTCGTATCTATCCCGGTGCTAAAGAGAGGGATTCGTGAAGGTGCGCACTCTGCAGAGGCCCCCGGCGATATAGGCGAGGAGGGAGTATCGTAAGACTGATCTGGCCTGCAGGTTGGTGATCGCGACGCTGTACTCCTATGATCGTGATGCAACGAAAGCCTTAAGAGAACCGACAAAGAGTACAAACCCGCACCCTTGCGTGAGAAACGCGCTTGCCGCAGATTAGAGACCGATCGGTCCCTTGTGACCGGGAGCTTGCAGGAAGGTGGACGGGAGCCTCGGGCTCCCTTCTTCGTCGCTTCACCGAGACCGATCGGTCTCTCCAAACGTTTTCGGAGGTGCGCGCATGGCGGACGCCTACATCCTCGACGCGGTGCGGACGCCGCGGGGGCGGGGGAAGAAGGGGAAGGGGTCGCTGACCGAGATCCACCCGCAGGAGCTGCTGGCGCAGACGCTGAACCAGCTGGCGGGGCGGACGGGGATCGACCCCGCGGACGTGGAGGACGTGGTGGTGGGGGTGGTGAGCCAGGTGGGCGAGCAGGGCGGCAACATCGCCCGCAACGCCGTGCTGGCGGCCGGGTGGCCGCTGCACGTCTCGGGAGTGTCGCTCAACCGCTTCTGCGGCTCGGGGCTGCAGGCGGTGAACTTCGCGGCGATGGGGGTGATGGGCGGGGCGCAGGATCTCGTGGTGGGCGGCGGGGTCGAGAGCATGTCGCGGGTGCCGATGGGCTCCGACGGCTCGGGGAGCAACGGGCAGAACCCGCTGCTGGCCGCCAAGCACTTCCAGGTGCCGCAGGGGATCAGCGCCGACCTGATCGCCACGCTGGAGGGCTTCACCCGCGAGGAGCTCGACCGCTTCGCGCTGGAGTCGCAGCGGAAGGCGGCCGAGGCGCAGCGCGAGTGCCGCTTCTCGCGGAGCCTCTTCCCCGTCGTCGACCCGGCGACGGGGGCGGTGGCGCTGGAGAAGGACGAGTACCTGCGGCCGGAGACGACCGCCGAGGGGCTGGCGCAGCTGGCCCCGGCGTTCGCGGAGCTGGGGGCGAAGCCGGTGGGGCCGAACGGCGAGACGATGGACGAGATGGCGCTGAAGCTCTACCCCCAGGCCGGCGAGGTGCGCCACCTCCACACGGCGGGGAACGCCAGCGGGATCGTGGACGGCGCCGCGGCGGTGCTCCTGGCGTCGGAGGGGTACGTGAAGCGGAGCGGCGCGAAGCCCCGCGCCCGCGTCCGCTCGGTGGCCACGCACGGCGAGGAGCCGCTGATCATGCTGACGGCCCCGGCCGAGACGGCGCGCAAGGCGCTGCGGAAGGCGGGGATGGAGGCGGTCGACATCGACCTCTGGGAGATCAACGAGGCCTTCGCCACCGTCCCGCTCCAGACCATCCGCCGCCTGGAGATCGACCCCGCGAAGGTGAACGTCAACGGCGGCGCCATCGCCCTCGGCCACCCGCTGGGCGCCACCGGGGCCATGCTCCTCGGCACGGCGCTCGACGAGCTGGAGCGGCGCGGGCTCGCGACGGCGCTGGTGACGCTCTGCATCGCCGGGGGGCAGGGGGTGGCGACGGTGATCGAGCGGGTGTGACGGATAGGGGACAGGGGACAGGGGACAGGGGACAGCAGGACGTGATCGACGGGCGAGGGTGCGCGACGCGGGCGTCGTCGGCCCTCACCCCCCGGCCCCCTCTCCCGGAGGGCGAAGACCCTGGCGGGGGGGAATGCGAAGGAGATCGCGATCCGCGGAGATGGGGCGGAATGCGTGGAGTCCGCCAGGGGCTTCGCCGCGTTGGAAACGGTAGTATCGTTTCCTACGCGGCCCGCAGCCCGGCCCGGAGCGCAGCGGAGGGACACGCCCGAATCCGCCGTCGCCGTAAGCCGTTGAGGTTGCGGTTGCCGTGACGGAGCCAGAATACACGATGAAAGCCGAGCCGATGACAGACACCGACGTCCTCCTGGACCGCACGCGCACGATCGCGTGGGAAAACCCGATGATCGGCGCGAAGGCGGCGCCCACGATGACGGGGCTGGAGTACCTGCGCGCCATCGTGGACGGGAGCATCCCCCGGCCGCCGATCGCGTGGACGCTGGACTTCACGATCGAGGAGGTGGAGGAGGGGCGCGTCGTCTTCGCCGTGACGCCGGCGGAGTTCCACTACAACCCCATCGGCGTGGTGCACGGCGGCGTGGCGGCCACCCTCTGCGACTCGGCGATGGGGGTCGGCGGTGCACACCCTCCTCCCGGCGGGGGTGGGCTACACCAGCGTCGACCTCTCGATCAAGTTCCTCCGCCCCGTCACGCTCGAGACCGGCCGCATCCGCGCCGAGGCGCGCGTGATCAACGCCGGCTCGCGCACCGCGCTGGCGGAGGCGCGCCTGGTGGACGGGCGCGGGAAGCTGCTGGCCTACGCGACGAGCACGTGCATGATCCTGCGGCCGGAGGGGCGCGCGTAGGCTCGGGCGGGTCGGCTCCGGTCGCGAGAAGGCGGACATCCGTGCTCGCGGAGTAGATTCCTCGGGGGCCGCAAGGCGATGGCGTGAGGGAGGTTGCGGCGCGGCGGCCCCGCTCGGAAGGACAGCGGCGGCACCCCGCATCAGAGCCGCCGGAACAGGGACCCTTGACCGCCTCGCGCCCTGGCACTATTCTCTTGCTTAACACTGTTAAGTGAGTGAATGGAGTTATGGGAACGAAAGAGCGGCGGGAGCGGGAGCGGGTGGAGACGCGGGACCGGATCCTGGACGCGGCGCGCGAGATGTTCGCGACGCGGGGGATCGAGGCGACGACGATGCGCGCCATCGCGGAGCGGATCGAATACACGCCGACCGCCATCTACCACCACTTCAAGGACAAGGACGCGCTGATCCTGGAGCTCTGCCACGCCGACTTCCGCGCGCTCGGGCGGCAGTTCACGCGGATGGAGCGCATCGACGACCCCGTCGAGCGGCTGCGGCGGATCGGGCTGGCGTACGTGGACTTCGCCATCGCGTTCCCGAACCACTACCGGATCATGTTCATGACCTCCATCCCGCCGCACGAGCACGAGGACAAGAACCCCGAGGAGGACGCCTACGGGTTCCTCGTGAAGACGGTGGAGGACGGGATCGCGCAGGGCCGCTTCCGCCCGGAGTTCTCGGACCCGGAAGAGCTCGCGCAGATCATGTGGTCCGGCGTGCACGGGATCGTCTCGCTCCACCTGGCGAAGTGCGACTCCCCGTGGATCGACTTCCGCCCCCTGCGCCCCACCAGCGAGAAGCTGGTGGACGTGATGGTGCGCGGCCTCCTCCGCGACCCGCAGGGCTGAAGACAGCCCGGCGGGACCACGGAGGTCTTTTTCGCCCATGCACTTAACAACGTTAGGTAAACGAACGTCGTCAACCTCTCCGCCGCGGGACGGGCGGGGCCGAACCCTGAGAGACCGGAGGTGACCCGATGACGCACCGAGGCAGGACCTTCCGAACCCGATTCCCGTCGTCCGGACGGATCACGATTCCGCTGCTCGCCGCCACGATCGTCGCGATCGCGCCGGCGGACGCGGCCGCCCAGCGGCGCGACCCGCTCGCCGGGTACGTGCGCGAGGCGGTGGAGAACAACCTGGCGCTGAAGCAGGAGCGGTTCGCGCTGGAGCGGAGCGAGGCGGCCGAGCGCGAGGCGCGCGGGCTGGCCCTCCCCACCCTCGCCTTCGACACGCGCTACTCGCAGACGACCGGCGGGCTCAACCTGGGCGACCTGGTGAACCCCGTGTACGGCGCGCTGAACCAGATCACCGGCTCCAGCCAGTTCCCCACCGACGTCGACGCGCGCCTCCCCCTGGCGCAGGAGACGCGGCTCCGGCTGACGCAGCCCCTCTTCGCCCCCGCCGTCCGCGAGGGGCGCCGCGTCCGCCAGGGCCTCCGCGACCTCCAGGGCGCCGCCCTCGCCGCCGCCACCCGCCAGCTCGCCGCCGACGTGCAGACGGCCTACCTCGGCTACGCGCGGGCCTCGCGGATGGTGGAGCTGTACCGGGCCACCCTTCCCCTCCTGGACGAGAACCTCCGCGTGAGCGAGAGCCTGGTCCGCAACGGGAAGGCGACCCCCGACGCGGTGCTCCGCGCCCGCGCCGGCCGGAGCGAGACCGAGCAGGCGCTCGCGGCGGCCGAGGAGGGCGCGGAGGCCGCGCGGCGCCAGTTCAACTTCCTCGTCGGCCGCGAGCTGGAGGCGCCGCTGGAGGTGCACGCCGACTCGCTCTTCGCCGCGCCGGTCACGGTGACGGTGGACGAGGCGGTCGTCCGCGCCCGGCAGGCCCGCGAGGAGCTGGCGCAGACGGACGCCGGGATCCGCGCGGCGGAGGCCGGCGAGCGGCTGGCGAAGTCGGCCTCGCTCCCCACCGTCTCGCTCGCGCTCGACTACGGCTTCCAGGGCGACGACTACCGCCCGGACGCCGACGAGGACTTCGCCGCCGCCTCCGTGGTCGTGCAGTGGAGCGCCTTCAACGGCGGGCAGACGGCCGCCCGCCGCCGCCAGGCCTCGGCCGAGGCGGGGCTGGCGCGGGCGCGGCGCGAGGAGGTGGCGCGCCAGGTGGAGCTCCAGGTCCGCCAGGCGTTCCACGCCGCGGAAGTCGCCCGCGCGGCCATCGCCACCGCGGAGGACCGCGTGGCCGCCGCCCGCCGCGGCTGGCAGATCGTCGCCCGCAAGTACGAGGAGGGGATGGCGCCGCAGATCGAGCTTCTCGACGCGCGCACCACGCTCACCTCCGCCGAGCTGAACCTCATCGTCACCCGCTACGGCTACGCCGCGCGCCGGGTGGAGCTGGAGCGCGCCGCCGCGCTCCGCGACCTCAACTGACTCCTGGAGGACGCCATGAAGGGTATTCGATCGCTCGCCGCGAAGTCCCCCGCCCTCCTCCTCGCCCTCGCCGCCGCGGCGTGCGGGCGCGAGGCGAGCGGCGAGGAAGCCCCCCCGCCCGACGTCGTCGCCGTGCGCCTGGCGCCGGTGACGGAGGAGTGGGTCACCCGCCCCGTGGAGGTCACGGGGACGCTCCAGGCCAAGGACGAGATCGAGCTGTCGTTCAAGGTCGGCGGGATTGTGAGCCGCGTCCTCGTCGCCGAGGGCCAGCCGGTCCGCCGCGGCCAGGCGCTGGCCACCCTCGACCTCCGCGAGATCGACGCGACGGTGGGGCGCGCCCGGAGCGCGGCCGACAAGGCCGAGCGCGACCTGGCCCGCGCCCGCGCCCTCTACGCCGACAGCGTCGCCACCCTGGAGCAGATGCAGGACGCCGCCACCGGCGCCGAGGTGGCGCGGAACGACCTGGCCGCCGCCGCCTTCAACCGGCGGTACGCCACCATCCTCGCCCCGGCGGACGGAACGGTCCTCCGCCGCTTCGCGGAAGGGGGCGAGCTCGTCTCGCCGGGCGCGCCGGTCCTCGTCCTCGGCAGCAGCGAGCGCGGCCAGGTCCTCCGCGTGGGGCTGGCCGACCGCGACGCGGTGCGCGTGCGTCCGGGCGACGCGGCGTCGGTGTCCTTCGACGCCTTCCCCGGCGAGGCGTTCCGGGGGACGGTGCGCGAGGTGGGCGCCGCGGCCGACCCGCGCACGGGGACGTACGAGGTGGAGGTGGCGGTGGAGCCGAACGGGAAGAACCTGATCTCCGGCCTCGTGGGGCGCGCGGAGATCCGGCCGAAGGAGGGGAGCCGGATGCGCGTGGTGCCGATCGAGGCGGTGCTGGAGGCCGACGGCGACCGCGCCACGGTCTACACGGTGGACGCGGCCGGGCGCGCGAGGCGGCGCGCCGTGACGGTGGGCTTCATCCAGGGCTCTCGCGTCGCGATCGCGGGCGGGATCGACGGCGCGGCGAAGGTGGTCACCGACGGGGCGGCGTACCTGAGCGACGGCGCGGCCGTGAAGGTGGTGCCATGAGCCTCCACCGGATCACCGAGTTCTTCGTCGACCGCTACCAGCTCACCGTCGTCCTCTTCGGGATGATGGCGGCGATGGGGGCGAGCGCCTGGATGGCGATCCCCCGCGCGGAAGACCCCTCGTTCCCCATCGCCACCTTCAGCGTGGTGGCCGTCTACCCGGGGGCGTCGCCCCAGGACGTGGAGCAGCTCGTCGTCGACCCCATCGAGGAGCGGGTGGCGGAGCTCGACGAGCTCAAGGAGGTGCAGGCGCGGATCACCGACGGGCTGGCGGTGATCGGCGTGGAGTTCGAGGCGAGCGCCGACGCCGACGAGAAGTACGACGAGGTGCTGCGCGAGCTGAACGCCCTCCGCCCGCAGCTCCCCGCCGACCTGCACACGCTGGAGGTGCGGAAGGTGGCCGCGGCCGAGGTCGCCATCGTCCAGCTCTCGCTGGTCTCCGAGACCGCGCCGTACCACCTCCTCCAGGCGGAGGCCGAGCGGCTGGAGGAGCGGATCGAGACGGTGGCGGGGGTCAGGTCGGCCGACGTCTGGGCCTACCCGGAGCGCGAGGTGGGCGTCCGCCTCGACCTGGGGCGCCTGGCGCAGCTGGGGATCGCGCCCGGGCAGGTCCTCCAGGCCATCGGGAGCGACAACACCAGCGTCCCCGGCGGGACGGTGGACGCCGGGAGCCGCCGCTTCACCGTGAAGACGAGCGGCGAGTACACCTCGCTCGACCAGGTGCGCAACACCGTCGTCCGCGCGAGCGGCGGCTCGGTCGTCTTCCTCCGCGACGTGGCGGAGGTCGGCTGGACGTACGCGGACGCCAGCCACGTGGGCCGCTTCGACGGGAAGCGCGCGGTGTTCGTCACCGCCAAGCAGCTGGAGGGCGCCAACATCCAGCGGGTGCGCGACGCCGTCTGGGCGCAGCTCGACGCCTTCGAGAAGACGCTCCCCGCGACGGTGAAGCTGGAGCGCGGCTTCGACCAGTCGAAGAACGTGAGCGAGCGGCTCTCGCATCTCGGACGGGACTTCGCCATCGCCATCGCGCTCGTCCTCCTCACGCTCGTTCCCCTGGGACTCCGGGCGGCGGGGATCGTGATGGTCTCCATCCCGCTCTCCATCGCCATGGGGCTCGCGGCGCTCCACTACGTGGGCTTCAGCATCAACCAGCTCTCCATCGTCGGCTTCGTGATCGCGCTGGGATTGCTGGTGGACGACTCCATCGTCGTCGTCGAGAACATCGCCCGCCACCTGCGCGAGGGCCACTCGCGGCGCGAGGCGGCGGTGCTGGCGACGAAGCAGATCGCCGTGGCCGTCCTGGGATGCACGGCGACGCTGATCTTCGCCTTCCTCCCGCTGATCTTCCTCCCGGGGAACGCGGGGAAGTTCATCCGGGTGATGCCGCTCACGGTCGTCTTCACCGTCCTCGCCTCGCTGATCGTCTCGCTCACCATCGTCCCCTGGCTCGCCAGCCGGACGCTGCGGGAGAGCGACGACCCCGAGGGGAACGCGGCCATGCGCTTCCTCCACCGGGGGATCGGCGCCACCTACGCGCCCGTCCTCCACCGGGCGCTGGCGCGGCCGTGGGCGACGCTCGCGGTCGCGGGGCTGCTCGTCGTGGGGGCGCTGGCGATGGTCCCCGTCGTCGGCTTCTCGCTCTTCCCCAAGGCGGGGACGCCGCAGTTCCTGGTGGACGTCGAGACGCCCGACGGGAGCAGCCTGGCCGAGACCGACCGCGCCGCCCGCTTCGCCGAGCGCGTCCTGGCCGGGCGGCCGGAGGTGGAGGCGGTGATGACCAACGTGGGGCGCGACAACCCCCAGGTCTACTACAACGTCATCCCCCGGAGCGAGAACCCCAGCGTCGGCCAGCTCTTCGTCCTGCTGGACGAGTACGATCCGAAGCGCACGCCGGCGATGTTCGACTCCCTCCGCGCCCGCTTCGCCGCGTATCCCAACGCCCGCATCGAGCTGCGCGAGTTCGAGAACGGGCCGCCGATCGACGCGCCGGTCGCCATCCGCCTCACGGGACCGAACCTCGACACGCTGCGCTCTCTCGCCGGGCAGGTGGAGGGGATCGTCCGGAAGACGGCGGGGACGATGTACGTCGACAACCCGGTGCGGCTGGCGCGGACGGACCTGGAGGTGGAAGTCGACCGGCACAAGGCGGGGCTCTTCGGGATCTCCACCGTCGAGGTCGACCGCACGATCCGGCTGGGGGTCGCGGGGCTCGTCGCCGGGACCTTCCGCGACGGCTCGGGGGAGGAGCACCCGATCCGCGTCCGCCTCCCGCACGCCGGGACGCCCACCGTGGACGCGCTCGACCGCGTCTACGTGGCCGCGGCGACGGGGACGGCGGTGCCGCTGAAGCAGGTGGCGGAGGTGCGCTTCGCCTCCAGCCCGCCGCTGATCCAGCACCACGACCGCGAGCGGGCGGTGACGGTGACCAGCTACGTGCGCTCGGGGTTCAACACCGACCGGGTGACGCGCGACGTCCTGGCGGGGCTGGAGGGGCTGAAGCTCCCCGCCGGCTACGCGTGGACGGCGGCGGGGGAGATCGAGAGCCGGCAGGAGTCGTTCGGCGGGGTGGGCGGGGCGGTGATCGTGGCGACGTTCATGATCCTGGCGATCCTGGTGCTGGAGTTCCGCACCTTCCGGAGCACGCTGATCGTGGCCTCGGTGATCCCGCTCGGCTTCGTGGGGGGCGTGCTGGCGCTCTGGCTCACCGGGAACACGCTCTCCTTCACGGCGACGATCGGCTTCGTGGCGCTGATCGGGATCGAGATCAAGACGTCGATCCTCCTGGTCGACTTCACCAACCAGCTCCGCGAGGAGGGGGTTCCCCTGCTGGAGGCGATCCAGAAGGCGGGCGAGGTGCGCTTCGTCCCCATCGTCCTCACGTCGCTGACGGCCATCGGCGGCCTTCTCCCGCTGGCGCTGGAGGGGTCGTCGCTCTACTCGCCGCTGGCGTGGGTGATCATCGGCGGGCTGGTGTCGTCGACGGTGCTGGCGCGGCTGGTGACGCCCGTCGTCTACCGTCTCCTGGCGCCCGAGATCGCGCCGCGCGCCGTCGAGGCGCCGCGGGTGGAGGCGCCGCCGCGGCCGGAGAGGGTGGCGGTGCCGGCGATGGCGTGAGATCGCCAGTCCATCGCAGTCCCAGGCTGAGACAAGTCTCTCACAGGGGGCACAGGGGACGCGGAGGAACCCCCTCTGAGCCCCCTTCCCTGTGAGAGCCAAAGCCGTAAAAGCCGGTCTCACGCAGAGAAGCAGAGGTAGCAGAGGGTTTTCTCTGCTGACTCTGCTCCTCTGCGTGAGACCTTTTCTCAGCCTGGATCGCGCTCGAAGCAGGCGGCCACGGCGGGGACGGGGGACATGCGGCTCTGGAAGCGGGCGGGACGCAGCTCCAGGATGCGCCACCCGCGCTCTGCGGAGAAGCGGGCGCGGAGCTCGTCCTCCGTCACCTTCAGCGGCGTGTTCGGCATGTCGAACTCCACCGCGAACGCGAGGAGGTAGTACCGCCCCCCGGGCGGCAGCACGGCCGCGAGCTCGTCCGCGAACGCGTCGCGCGTGGGCTGGTCGAAGAGGTGGAAGAACCCCGAGTCGACCACCGCCCCGAACCGCCGCCCCAGCGTGGACGGGCGAAGCGCGTCGCCCACCTCGAAGCGCACCCGCGCCGCGGCCTCGGGCGGGAGCGCGGCGGCGCGGACGCGCGCCTCGTCGACGGCCGCCCGCGCGACGTCGACCCCGAGGACGTCCACGCCGCGCCGCGCCAGCTCGATGGCGAGGTCGCCGGGGCCGCATCCGGCGTCCAGCACTGGCCCCGTGGGCGGCCACGCGTCCAGGAGCGCGCGCAGGTCCGGCTGCGCCTCGCCCACGTCCCAGGGCGGCGTCTCGCGGTAGACGGTGTCGAAGAAGTCCGGGCTGAATCGGCTCATGTGCGGAGGGTCCGGCAAACGGGGAATCGGCTGCCGCTCGTCGCCGGGCACGTGCACGTGCACGGGCCCGAGGCGGCCGGCGGCGCGGAGATCGGCGAGGATGCGCTCGACGAACGGGCCCTTGGCGATGGAATAGGCGCCCTTGTCCCACTCCACCGCCTCGGCCACGCGCCGCTTCTCCGCCTCGTACGCCGCGGCGAGCGCCGGGTCGGCGCGGAGGGCGTCGCGGAAGGCGAGCTTCTCGTCCCACGCCGCCGCGGGGAGGACGTAGAGGTGGACCTGCGCCACGCGCACGCCGCCCTCGTCGCGGACGTAGTAGCGCCGCCGGGGGTCGTCGCCGTACGGGCCGCGGTACGCGTAGCCGAGCGCGCCGAGCGGGGCGATGCACGCGTCGGCGTCGGCCTCGCTGCCGACGGCGATGCCGACGTCCAGCACCGGCTTCCCCATCAGGCCGGGGACGGCGGTGCTCCCGACGTGCTCCACCGCCAGCGCCCGCGCCCCCAGCGCCGCGCGGATGCGCGCCGCCTCGGCCGCGAAGCGCTCCGGCCAGGCGGGATCGTGGGGGACCAGACGGAGGGTGCGGGACATCGGGCGGCGGGTTCGAGATCCGAGCGCGTGGCCCGCGGGGACGCGGCCGCGGAGGAGGCCACGGTACGGCGCAGGACCGTCCCCGACAAGGGGAGGGCGGGCGGAACGGCGAAGGGCGCTCC
>DATACF010000148.1:0-1894 GCA_036259235.1 Longimicrobium sp.
CAGCGCGACCCCCACCCCCCGTGGGAGCGTGTGGGAGACGCGGGCGTCCAGCCGCGCGTAGGCGCCGCGGTAGCGCACGACGCCGCCCTCCTCCTCCTCCGGCGTCCGCCCCGTATACGACGCGGAGAGCCCGACGCGCACCCCGGACGCGCGGGCGTACGCCAGCGAGAGCCGCCCCGAGTGCTCCGGCCGCCCGAAGAGCGGGCGCCCGCTGGCCTCGTCCTCGGTCGCGAGCCACGACCACCCGGCGTCCGCGCGCAGGCCCCCGAGCGCGGCGCCGGCCTGCGCCTCCACCCCGGCCGTCCGCCCGCGCGCCACGTTCCGGTAGCGGTAGACGGCGAGCTCGGGCGTCGACGCCTCCTCGTCCACCACCGTCTCGATGAAGTCGTCGAACGCCGTGCGGAAGGCGGACGCGCGGAGGTAGGTGCGCTCCCCCGCCCACTCCGCCCCGGCGGAGACGCTGAAGGACGCTTCCGGCCGCAGCTCCGGGTCGCCGCGCACCGTGTATCCCGCCGCGTCGTTCAGGAAGTCCATGTACAGCTCCTTGAACGCCGGCGCGCGAAACCCCGTCCCCGCGCTGGCGCGCAGGGCCAGCGACGGCGCCGGGCGCCAGAGGGCGGCCAGGCGCGGCGTCCAGTGGCCGCCCCAGCGGCTGCTGTGGGAGAGGCGGACGCCGGGGACGAGGCTCCAACCGCCGGCCGTCCACGTCCCCTGCCCGTACGCGTCGATGGCGGACGCGTCGCGCTCCCCGCCCTCCACGCGGTCGCTCCGCGTCCAGTCGTGGCGCAGCTCCGCGCCGCCGTCCACCACCAGGCGTCCGAGGGCGCCGGTGTACGCCAGCGCCGCCTCCGCCAGCCGCTGCGCCTCGCGGTCGCCCCCGCCGGCGGGCCGCGGACCGCTCGCGCGGCGGAGCGCGTGCTCGAAGCCGGCGAGGTAGAGCGACGGGGTGAGGCGGTGCGCGCCGGCCGTCCACGCGGCGGAGAGGCGGCCGCTCCACTGGCGGTTGTCGGCGAACTGCCAGAGCTGGCCGGTGCGCCACCGCTGGCCCTCCTCCACCCACCACCCGCCGGCCTCCACGCGGAGCGCGGACGACGCCCGCCAGCCGACGCGCGCGTTCCCGTCCCACCGCCGCGTCCCCGCGTCCAGCGGCGCGTCCTGGCCGGGGACGAGGTCCACCTCGCGCACCCCGCCGCGCACCGTCCAGTCGAAGGCGCCGGCGGACGCGCGCGTGTGCGCCACGCCGTCGCGCCGGCCGCGGGAGCCGCCGGTGAGCTGCACGCCGCCCGCCGGGGCGCCCGGCTCCGGGGCGCGGGTGATCAGGTGGACGACCCCGCCCATGGCCTCCGAGCCGTAGAGGGTGGACTGCGGCCCCTTCACCACCTCCACCCGCTCCACGTCCGCCACCGGGAGCCGCGTGAGGTCGATCTCGCCCGAGATGCGGCCGACGACCGGCTCTCCGTCCACCAGCACCAGCACCCGCTCCGAGCCGAGCCCCTGGAGGTAGACGCCGGTCCCCACCGGGTGGCCGCCCTGCACCTCCACCCCCGGCACCGTCGCCAGCACCCCCGCCAGGTCCGTCGCGCCGCTCGCCTCGATCCGCGCGCGGCCGACGACCTCCGTCGCCACCGGCGCCTCGCCGAGCGTCTGCAACCGCCGCGACGCGGTGGCGACCACCGTCTCCATCACCAGCGGCCGCGGGGTGAGCGCGATGCGGACCGGCCCCGCCGCGGGGACGGCGACCTCGACGCGCGCGGCGGCGTAGCCGGGGTGGCGGACCTCCACGGCGTGCGTCCCCGCGGGGAGGAGGAGGGACCAGCGGCCGCCCCCGCCCGACGTCGCCGCGGCGCTCCCCGCCCGCACCGCGGCGCTCTCCACGGGCGCGCCGGTGCCGGCC
>DATACF010000149.1:0-5051 GCA_036259235.1 Longimicrobium sp.
TGTGTGTCCCCTGTGTGAGGTCATCGCTTTTCAGCTTCAGCGGGCGTAGAACCTGGCGTGGGGCGTCTCGCGGTCGGCGGCGGCGAGGTGCTCGGCGACGGCTTCGGCGATGCCGGCGAGGTCGGCGTCGCCATTCGAGGCGAGGAGCGATTCGAGCGCGCCGCGGGCGGTGGGGTCGACCAGGCGGGCGGCGAACCAGGCGGCGGTGCGGAGGTCGCCGCACGCCGCGGAGAGGACGGCCGCGGCGAAGAGGAGGGCGGGGGCCTCGCCGCGGGTCTCCAGCGCGCGGCGGACCACCGAGGCGGCGGGGAGGGCGTGGCCGGAGCGCGCGGCGGAGAGGGCGAAGAGGGCCAGCTCCCCCGCGGAGAAGGGGGCGAGGATGGCCGCCGTGGGCGCCCGCGCGCCCAGGAGCGCGGCGGCGAGGGCGGAGACGGGCGCGGCCACCGGGTGCGCGGGGGCGAGCGCCAGCGCGTGGGAGGCGGCGCGGCGGGCGCGGGGCACGTCGCCCGCGCGGAGGAAGAGGGCGGCGGCGTTGGCGTAGGGCTCGGGGAGCGAGGGGTCGGCCTCGGCGGCGCGGAGAAAGGCCGCCAGCGCGCCGCGCCAGTCGCCCGCGGCGCGGCGCTCCACCCCGGCCGCGTTCCAGCGGCCGGCCCAGGCGCGGGGGTCAGGCGGCGCCGGCATCTTCGGGCGTCGGCGTCTCGAGCGCCGTCTTGATGGCGTCCAGCCGCTCGGTCTTGGTCCCCACCGCGCGGTCGTACTGGATCTCGGAGGCGCCGAAGCGGCGCGCGTCGGCGTTCAGCTGGGCGTTGATGGTGGGCCCGGCCGAGCGGTTGTCGCTGAAGTGGAGGAGCTGGAGGTTGGTGAGGTCGTTCGTCCCCCCCAGCTGCAGCTCGACGATGTGGTCGACGTCGTGCGGCGCGGGGAGCGCCGGGTCGTCGGCCGCCGTCTTCGCCTGCCCCTGCCGGTGGGCGTCCTGCCACGTCTTGCGGACGTCCTCGCGGGGGTGGCGGGGGAAGCCGCGCAGGCTTCCGCCGGCGGCCAGCGCCTGGTACTGCGCCAGCACCGCCGCCGGGGTGGTCTTGGCCTCCGACGGCTTCTCGCCCGGGCGCACGGGCGGGGCCGAGACGCCCCCCTTCTGCGGCGGGATGTAGACCGGCCAGCGGGGGACGTGGTAGCTCCCCCGGAGGGTGAAGCGGCGCGGCTTCCACTGGTTGCCGTGGAAGTCCCAGTAGTGCGTCTTCACCTGCTGGTCGAAGAGCGCGCGGTCGGGGTTCTGCCCCTTGTCGTGGAACTTCTCCCACGCCTTGGCGAGGTCGAGGTTCTCGGCCTCCTTCTGCTTCTTCTTCTCGGAGGTGGACGACCCCGTCGCCGGGGCGCCGGTCGCGGCGCCCGGCGTGACCTGCCGCGCCAGGTGGCGGCCGGTGCGCTTCTCGACGTCGTCGAGGAAGCGGTCCCAGGCGAAGACCTCCCACATCTCGCCCTCGGTCTCCGTCTCCGGGACCTTGTCGGCGGCGGCGGGGCGGGGGGGGACGAAGTCCGGGGGCGCGGGGTCGGCGGCGCCGGGGACGGCCGTCTCGCCCTTTCCCGTGGCGGCGGGGCCCGCGGGGCTGGCGGGGGCGCCGGCCGGGCCGGGCTTCTGCTCCTTCCCCGGCGCCTTGGCCTGGGGGACCTGGCCGGCGCCCTCCGGTTTGGGGGCGGGGGCGGCGACCGCCTCGGCCTCGGGGTCGGGGTCGAGCTTCAGGGTGGCCTTGGGCGCGGGGTCCTTGGGCTTGTCGGGGGTGGGCTGCCCCGAGTCGGGCATGGCGCTCTTGACGAGCTTCTTGGGGTCGATCTCCATCGGCTGCACGTCGAGCTTGGGCTCGAAGGGCTCGCCGAGGGTGTAGTCCATCGTGGCCTGGAGCCCCAGCGAGATCCCGGGGTCCCAGGTGAAGGAGGCGAGGTTCCAGTTCTTCCGCCACACCTCCTTCGACAGCCACCCGATCCCCACCTCGGCGGCCGCGTAGGCGTCGACCCCCAGCGTCGCGACGAGGGCCGCCTGGAGCTCGGCGGTGCCGCGGAAGGAGTACTTCCCGTCCTTGTACTGGAAGCGGGGGCGCACCGAGACGGTGGAGTAGGCCCCGGCGGTCCCCACCAGGTCGATCCCCCCGGTGAGCTCGGCGATCAGCGCGGCGAGCCCCACGCCGCCGCCCACGATCACCACCAGCTCGGCCCCGGCGGGGAGGAAGAACTCGCCGGAGACGGCGAACGAGGGCTCGGGGGCGGCGGCCGGGTCGCCCGTCCCCGCCGCCGCCGGTCCCCCTGCTTCGGGCGCCTTCGCCCCCTCGCGCGTGCTGTACGTCCCCTCGACGACGATCCCGCGGAGGACGCCGGGGCCGAAGCGGGAGCGGACGCCCAGCTTGGCGTGGATCTCGGCGATGAGGCCGATGGAGCCCACCACGGGGATGGTGACGCCCCAGAGGGGGAACTCCTGGTCGAGCTGGAAGAGGGTCTTCTCGAACTTCCGCTCCTTGAAGAGCTCGACCTCGCTGGGGAAGGTGAGGGCGCCCGAGAGGTCGACGTTGCCGTCCGGATACAGGACGGCGTGGCCGCTCCCCTTGAGGAAGGGCGCCACCTGCACCGCCAGGTCGCCCTCGCCGGAGATCGCCAGCTCCCCCGGCGCGCCCTTCTCCGGCGGCGTGAGGCGCACCGTCAGGCTCCCCGCCAGGGGGCCGCGGGTGTAGCCGACGGTCCCCTCGGCCTTCTTGATCCCGAAGTTCTCGTGCTCGACGTGGACGGAGCCGCTGGCCCCCGAGAAGGAGGCGGAGACGTCGCCCGTCCCCTTCCAGTTTCCCTCGCCGTCCATCGCCAGCGAGAACGCCGCCGCGTCGAGCCCGGGGACCTCCACCTGCGCGCCCACGGAGACGGCGAAGGTCTTCTTCTGCCCGTCGTACGCCACCGCCAGCCGCCCCTCGGAGAGGCCGGGGATCCCTTTCCCCGTCGTCGCGTGCCCGTCCACCGCCAGGTCGCCGTTCACGATCCGGATGGTGAGCGAGGTGTCCTTGATCGGGAGCGCCGGGACGGTGATCTGGTCCTTGCCGACGGTGAGCGAGCCGCTGAGGGCGCCGGCCGCGTAGTCGACCGTGAGCTTCCCGCGGGCGAAGTGGGGGACCTCGACCTCCAGCTTCCCGCCGCCGGTGGTGAGGGTCCCGCTCTCGTCCACCTCCAGCGTCACCTCGCCGGTGACGAAGGGGACGGAGACGCCGGCGGCGACCTTGCCGCCCGCGATCTTTCCCTTGCGGATCTTGAGCGCGAGGGTGCTGAGCCGGAGGCCGGGGATGCGGTCGGCGTACTGGGCCAGGTCGATCTTCCCGTCCACCGCGCCGGCGGGGTCGATGGAGATGGCGCCGCCGGGGAGCTGGAGGCGGAAGCCGGCGGAGGCGTCGGCGCCCGTGGTCTCCTTCGTCGCGGGATTCGCGTCGGGCGCCGTCCGCGGCGCGGGCGGGGAGGGGGTCGAGGCCGCGGGCTGGCGCTGGACGCCCGCGGCGGGCGCCTTCGGGCGCTCGGGGCCGGCGGTGACGCGCTGGGCGATGGACTCGGCCTCGCGCTCGGCGGGGTCGCCGGGCTGGCTGACGGTGGTGCGGCGGGCGAGGCGCTGGGCGCCGCCGCGCTTCTGCTGGACGGTGTGCACCAGCTCGTGCGCCAGCAGCTGCTGCCCCTCGCGGCTCCCGGGGTCGTGCTTCCCCTCGCCGAAGTAGACGTCCTGCCCCGTCGTGAAGGCCTGCGCGTCGAGCTTCCGCGCCATCGACCCCGCCTCCTGGTCGGCGTGGACGCGCACCCCGGAGAGGTCGGAGCCCAGGCGGTCCTCCATCGCCCGGCGGACGCCGGGGTCGAGGGGCTCGCCCTGCCCCTGGCGCTCGTCGAGCTTCCGCTCGAGGTCGCTCCCCACGGTGGGCGCGCCGCCGTTCGAGGCTCGGTGGGCCGTGCGCTCGCCCGGGGGGGCGGCGGCGCGGAGGACGTCGTCGGCCCGCCCGGCCTCGGGGGAGCCGGGGGTGGGCCCGGCGGCGGCGCGCTGCACGGGCTTCGGCGCTTCCAGCGGCGCGGGGGCGCGCTGGACCTCGCCGTCCTCCTTCGGCGGCAGGGCGGCGCGCTGGACGGGCTTCGGCGCCTCCAGGGGGGCGGGGGCGCGCTGGACGGCGCCCTCGTCCTTCGCGGCCGCGCGGCGGACGTTCTGCTCGCCCACGCGGCGGGCGAGGGCGCGGTCGGGCGGGGCCTGGGTCCGCGCGGGCCTCGGCGGCTCGGTGGCCCTCGATACGGGGCGGCTCCGGTCGCTCGCCCGCTGTGCCTTGCGCCTGGACATGGCGCCCTCTCGGTGCGAAAGGGTTCGACTGCGCCGGGAAGCGGGTCCGCGTCCCGAGGCGTGTTCACTCCGTTTCCGTCCGCGTCTTCTTCACGCGTCCGATCTCGTTCGCGATCGGGTGTCCCGCGGCCGGACTCCCGGCGGGCGCCCGGCTTCATCGCCGCCCGAAACGCGGGTCCTCCAGTCGCTCGTCCCAGCTCCGTCCGAAGAGTCGTCGATCGAGCGAAGGCCCGGTCTGTCATTCCGAGCGAGGAACGAGTGAGGAATCCACTCGCCTCGCCACGTGGCACCTTTCCGAACGCGGATCTCTCCGAAGCACCTTCCGATCAGCGGCTCTGCGATCTCGCTCCTTCCGGACGACATCGCCCCGTTCCGATGCGCATCGCTCCGCCGGCCGCCGTCACCGCGCGGCGTCGGCGGCGTCGAGGGCGTCGAGCGCGTCGTCGTCCAGGGCGGTGATGGGGTCGGGGCGATGGTAGTGCTCCCATCCCTTCACGCGGGTGGGGACGCCCCGGTGGCCCACGTACGCCCAGCCGTGCTCGGTGTGGAACGCCCCGCCGCGCTCGAAGAGGCGGACGAGCGGCTCGTACGGCGGCGGGAGGTCGTCGTCCGCGGTGATCCCCGCGTCCTCCAGCGCGGCCCAGGCGAGGTGCCGCTCGCAGGCGTCGCGCATGACGCGGTTGAGCGGCGCCGCCTCCAGCGCCCGCTCCAGCGC